>JAFWUC010000023.1 GCA_017518705.1 Clostridia bacterium | reverse complement strand
TTCCGCTGCCCAGCTCGTGCCAGACGTCGTTGATGCCGATGAGGATGCTGACGATATCGGGCTTCAATTGCACGATGTCGCGCCGCATGCGGGCGTATACGTCCACGATCCTGTCGCCGCTGACGCCGCGGTTCAGGCACTCGTACTGACCCGGCAGATCCACGCCCAGGCGGGCCTTGATGAGGGTCGGGTAGCCGTTTCCGGGATACTCGTCGTGCTGACGGTTTCGCTGGGCGTCGGTGATGGAATCGCCCTGAAAAACGATGCGCTTCATTTTAATTCTCCTTACAGCTTGGTGAAGGGAAGGGTCTGGTCAAAGTCTTCGATTGTGGCCTTTTTGATGCGCTGCGGGGCGAGGGGCCGGTCGCTGCGGTCGGTGGCGGTCGAAGCGATCTTGTCCACCGCGTCCATGCCCTCGATCACCTTGCCGAAGGCGGCGTAGCTGCCGTCCAGATGCGGTGCGTCCGCGTGCATGATGAAGAACTGGCTGCCAGCGCTGTCGGGATGGGAGGAGCGCGCCATGGAGAGCACGCCGCGGGTGTGCTTAAGAGGATTGTCAAAGCCGTTTCTGGCAAACTCGCCCTTGATGCGGTAGCCGGGTCCGCCCATGCCGGTGCCGGTGGGATCGCCGCCCTGGATCATAAAGCCGCTGATCACCCGGTGGAAGATCAGTCCGTCGTAAAAGCCGCTTTTGACCAGGCTCACGAAATTGCCCACGCTCTCAGGCGCCTTGTCGGGGAATAGCTCAAGTTTGATCCTGTCCCCGTTTTCCATTTCTATCGTCACGATGGGATTAGCCATAACTGCCTCCTGTATTCGTCTATTTTTCTATCTTTTCGGCCTTGTATTCCGCGCCCTTGGTGTCCACGCGTATGGACTTGATCACCTGCGGCGCAGTCGGTTTATCGTTGCGGTCCGTGGCGACTCTGCTGATCTCCATCGCGGTGTCCATGCCGTACACCACTTTGCCGAAGCCGGCGTACGCGCCGTCCAGGTAGGTGGGCGCGGTCTGCTCCGTCTCGTTGGTCACGATGAAGAACTGGCTGCCCGCGCTTTCAAGCGGCATAGACTGCCTCGCCATAGACACGGTGCCCAAAGTATGAGACAGGGTGTTGCCCTCAAACCCGTTCTGGCTGAACTCGCCCTTTATCGCGTAGCCGGGACCGCCCCTGCCGGTGCCTTCCGGGTCGCCGCCCTGGATCATGAAGCCCTGGATGACGCGGTGGAAGGTCAGCCCGTCGTAAAACTTGCTGTTGGCAAGCTCGACGAAGTTCGCCACGGTGTTGGGCGCGCACTCCGGGTACAGCTCTATGATTATCCTTTTGCCGTTTTCCATGGTCAGGGTGGCCACGGGGTGCGTCTCGTCCGCCAGTTCGTATTTGGGAGCGATCGCGCCGCGGATTATGAACGCCGCCGCGATGACCAGCAGCAGCACTCCCACGGACACCAGCACCAAAAGCATCCTTTTCTGGCGTTTTTTCCTGCTAAGCAGTTTTTTGTTGTTGTGATGATTTCCCATACGATACTCCTCAGACTATTTCTGTCACATATATCGTGCCGTTTTCCGCCCGGAAGCGCACGTCCTTCCCCGCGAAGCCGAAGCCGTATATCCGCCCCGGGTCGTCCTGATATCCGGGCCGGGGGTCCAGCGAAAGCGCCTGGGTGAGCGTGTTTATCTCCTCTTCCGAAAACCCTTTTTTGAGCTCCTCCGGGAACACCACGGCGCTTTTAAGGCCCTTTAACTCCTCGCCGAAGCCGCCTTGGGCGCCCGGCGCGGTGTCCGCGTAGGGCAGGTAGGGCTTTATGTCGTATATCAGCGTGCCGCTTTTCATGTCCCCGCCCGACACGGTTAAGCTGCCGTCGCCGTTCACGCTTTCCAGCTTTACCAGCGTGAGCCCCAGGGGGTTCGGGCGGAAGGGCGAGCGGGTGGCGAACACGCCTTTTCTTTCGTTCTGGCCCAGTTTGGGCGGGCGCACGGTGGCGCTTTTTGAGGGCGCTTCGTCAAAGCCCCACACCAGCCACAGGTGGGAAAACTCCCGTATCCCCCGTATCCAGTCCGGCCCCGAAAACTCCTTCTCGAAGCGGATCACGCTTCTTAAGTCCGGACACAGCCCGCTCTGGCGGGGCAGGCCGAACTTGGTGGGAAACGCGTTCTCCACCCGGGCGACGGGCCGTATCAGCACTGCCCGAGCATTCCCTTAAGGTTGCTAAGATCGTACTCCAGCGCCTTTATGCAGTCCTCCATGCCCTCGAACTCCACGCTCAGCCAGTGGTCGTAGCCCGCGTCCTTCAGAAGCTTCAGGCACTTCGGCACGTTCACCACGCCGTGGCCGATTATGGCGCCGCGCAGGTGGTTGCCGCCCGCGGTGCCGAACCAGCCCTGGGGCGGCACGTACTCGCCCGCAGCCTTGAAGAAGAAGTCCTTGGCGTGGGCGTGCACCGCCATGGGGGCGGCCACCTTAAGGGCGTCCTCGCCCTTCTCGTCCGCGCACATGAAGTTGCCCATGTCCACCAGCCAGCCGAAGTTGGGATGGTCCACGGTCTCGATCAGCTTCTTTACCCGGCTGGAATGCTGGAAGAAGTAGCCGTGGTTCTCTATCATGGTGTGGATGCCCAGCCCCGCGGCGTACTCGGTGACCCTGCGGTAGCCTTCCGCCACTATGGGCAGCGCCTCCTCCACTGTGTACTGCCTGCCGTCGGCGTCCCTGCCGCCGGTGGAATCGTGGCGCATGCGCTTGGTGTTCAGCCGCGCGGCCACCTCCAGTTCGGTCTTCAGCGTCTCGACCTGTTTGTCCAGCCCGTTTTTGAGGAAATCCGCGCCTACCATGTAGGCGATTATGGGGATGCCCTCGTCGCGGGACTGCTTTTCCAGTTCCCCCGCAAGGGAAAGCATCTCTGCGTGGGACAGGCCGCCGCGCACTATCTCCACGCCCTCGTAACCCATCTTGCGGGCGGTGGGGATAATGTCCATCATGTTCATGCGCTCGTCGTTCAGGGCCTGGGAAAAGCTGTAGCTCGATACCGCGATTTTCATATCTTTATTCCTTTCATGTTGTGGAATCGTATTTACGCTCAGTTGCCGGCAGCCCGCGCCTTTACCTGGTGATACCTGCCCAGTATGTAATAATCCACCTTCGCGCTCCTTTCGGGGCTGGGGTCGCGGGTGAGCACGGTCACGCCCAGGGTGCCGCTGCCCACGCTGTCTATGTCCGCCGGCCCAACGTTTTGGTAAAGCTGCGCCTCGTCCTCGGGCAGCGGGTCAAGCGTCAGGGTGACCCACTGGGCGGAAAATGGCGAATAGCTGATTATCTTTACCGTCACGTCCGCGAAATAGTATTCGTCTATGCCGCTAAGCGCTTCCTCGCCTTTAAGGCGCACGAAGTCCTCCGCTCTGGCGGCGGCAGGGGTTATCTTTACGTCGGCTTCGGTCTTTATCACGCTGGTCACGACGTAAAACGCCACCGCCAGCGCGCACAGAAGCGCGACCGCGAGCAACACTATCGAAAGCTTCTTCATCATTCCTCCATTTGGAGTCAATTATACCACACACCGCCGTTATTGTCAAAAACGGATATATGGAGTAAAATATGGGAAAACGCACTCAGGAAACACACAGGAAACACGGAGGAAACATCATGAACATAGCGGTCTACTGCGCTTCCCGCCCCGGCAGCGACCCCGCTTTCGCGCGCGACGCGTACGAAGTGGGCAGATGGATAGGTTCACACGGTCACACGCTGGTATACGGCGGCTCGAATACCGGGCTGATGGGGCGGGTCGCCGACGGCTGCCTGGACGCGGGCGGCGAGGTCATAGGCGTGATCCCCGGGATAGACGAGATCCTGGCGCGGCAGAACCCCCGCCTAAGCCGCGTCATATTCACAAAGGACATGGCGGACCGGCGCAGCGAGATGATCCGCCTTTCGGACGGCTTTATCGCCCTGCCCGGGGGGCTGGGCACGTTTGACGAGGTGACGGAAGTGCTGAGCCTTAAGAGCCTGGACCTCGTAAAGGGCAAGGTGGCGTTTTTCGACACCCTTGACTATTACGCGAAGCTTAAAAGCGCTTTCGAAAGCATTCTCGACCACGGTTTCGGGGAGAAAGCGTACTTTTCCCAGGTGGGCTTCCTTAAAAGCACGGCGGAACTGGACGGGTTTTTCGGCCTGTGACACGCCTTTCCCGGGGCTGCCCGCCGCCGTTCCTTATCATTGACAAACCCACTTAACCATTGTATAATATTCCCATAAGAGCGAAGTCTCTTAACATTAATCTAAGGAGCGACGTTTTCATGAAGAAACTGCTTGCTGTCCTGCTGGCCCTGGTGCTGGCGCTGGGCATGATGTCCTTCGCCAACGCGGACGCCATGGATCCCGAAGCTCTGTCCGAGCTGCTGTGCGGCGACGACAGCCTGGTAGACCTGATCGAAGAAGCTCAGGCCGAAGGCGAACTGGTAGTTTACGGCTGCGCCGAAGAGGCCTATGTAGCGGCCGCCACGAATCACTTTGAAGAGATCACCGGCATAAAGACCAGCTATCAGCGCCTGTCCACCACCCAGGTGCAGGGCAAGATCATCGAGGAAAATCACAATCCCTCTGCCGACGTCTGGTTCGGCGGCACCAACGATCCCTACAACGAGACCGCCAAGGACGGCTACCTGGAGGCTTATGAAGCCGTGAACGCCAAGAACCTGATCGGCCCCGCCTTCCGCGATCCCGACGGTTACTGGTACGGCATCTACAAGGGCATCCTGGGCATCATGGTCAACACCAAGGAGCTCGAGCGCATGAACCTCGAAGCCCCCAAGGGCTGGGACGACCTGCTCAAGGAAGAGTACAAGGGCCTGATCTGGTCCTCCAACCCCAACACAGCCGGCACCGCCAAGCTGGTCATCAACACCCTGATCCAGCTCAAGGGCCATGACGAAGGCATCGCCTACCTGGTGGCGCTGGACAAGAACATCAGCCAGTACACCAAGAGCGGCAGCGGCCCCAGCAAGAACGTGGGCCCCGGCGAGTGCGTGATCGGCATCGGCTTCCTGCATGACGGCATCACCCAGATCCTGAAGGGCTACACCAACATCAGCCTGGTCATCCCCGAAGAGGGCACCGGCTACGAGATCGGCTCCACCGCCATCTTCGACGGCTGCGCCCACGAGGCTGCCGCCAAGCTGTGGATCGAGTACGCCCTGTCTCCTGAGTGCGTGGAGCTGGCCGACGACGTGGAGAGCTACCAGTTCCTGGTGCTCGCCAACGCCGAGCAGCCCAAGGCCATCGAGCCCTTCGGCCTGGATCCCGACAACGTGATCGACTACGACTTCGCCGACGCGAAGGAGAACACCACCAAGTACCGCGACGAGTTCCTGAACGCTCTGGGCGGCACTGACGACCGTTTCAAGACCGAATAAACTTTCCTGGACGCGGGGTCGGGGATACGCTCCGGCCCCGCGTTTTTCAACAAAAGAGGCCCGTATTCCCGCAGCCGTACCGGGAGGACATGCACAATGGCACTGTTTAAACGAGCGGATACAGGCGACGCCCGCAACGGGGCGCGCACTATGTCTCAGGACGCCAAAAAGGCCAGAAGAAGCTCTCAGGCCAGGTCGCTGGAAAGAAAAAAGTTCTTCGGCGACCCGATAATGGTGGGAGCCATCTTTTTCCTGGTCATCTTTCTGGCCCTGTTTGTGGTCTACCCCATCGCCATGCTGCTGGCAGACTCCGTCACCGCCGACGGGCGCATGGACAGGGTCAACGCCTATTACGTCGAAAACGTAAAGGACCGGGTAGACGCCTATAACTACGAAAAAAACGACGTGGGGCGCCTGGAGCTGATAAAGAACCGGCTCAAGGAGACCTACGACACCTCGCTGCAGGCAGCCAAGGACCGGGGCGCCGAAAAGCCCCGCGAGGAGCCTGAAGTGAAGGTGCTGCGCGAAGTATATAATAACGCGAACGCCGAGTACAAAGACGCCAACGCCGCCTATAAAAAGGCGCTGACGGGAGCGGAGAGCGCCTCCAAGGGCTCCATACTTGAGTTCATAGTCCAGATGTACAAGACCCTGCCCAAGGACGAAGCCGCGGTCCACTCCAAGGCGGCGCTCAAGCTGTATTTCGCCTCCGGCAACAAAAGGACCGACTTCAGCGCCTTCACTTCCCTGACCAAGGACTTCGGCTTCAAGGACGCCTTCAGAAACACGATGGTCATAGGCCTGATGACGGGTTTCGGCTCGCTGTTCATAGGCTTCCTGTTCGCATACGTGGACTGCTACGTAAAGGTCAAGAACCGGGCGCTCAAGAAGATGTTCGACGTGGTCAGCATGCTGCCCGTGGTGTCGCCGCCCTTCGTGCTGAGCCTCAGCATGATGCTGCTGTTCGGCAGGAGCGGCATAATCACCCGCGAGATACTGGGCATATACGACAGCAACATCTACGGCGTGAAGGGCATAGTGATCGTGCAGACGCTCACCTTCTTCCCCGTGTGCTACCTGATGCTCAAGGGCCTGCTTAACAACATCGACCCCTCCATGGAGGAAGCCGCCCGCGACATGGGCGCCAGCCGCTGGAAGGTGTTCACCACCGTCACGCTGCCCCTCATGCTGCCTGGCCTGGGCAACGCGTTCCTGGTCACGTTCATCGAGTCCGTGGCGGACTTCGCAAACCCCATGATAATCGGCGGCTCCACAGACACCCTGGCTACCGCCATCTACCTTCGCATAACCGGCGGCACATACGACACCCACGGCGCGGCCGCGATGGCCGTGGTGCTGCTGCTGATCACGTTCATACTCTTCATGGTCCAGAAGTACGCGCTGGAAGCCAAAAGCGCCGCGACGCTCACCGGCAAGGCCAGCCGGGGCAGGATGCTGATAGAGGACAAGAGCGTCACCCGGCCCCTGTCCGCGCTGTGCATAGCGGTCAGCACCTTCGTTATCCTCATGTACGTCTGCATCCCCCTGGGCAGCCTGTTCAAGCTCTGGGGCATGGACTACTCCCTGTCCCTGGTGCACTACCATGACATGTTCAGGGAGAGCGGCTTAAAGGCGTTCAAGGACAGCTTCATACTCTCCATCATCGCCGCCCCCATAACCGCCCTGTTCTCCATGGTGATAAGCTACCTGGTGGTCAAAAAGAAGTTCAAGGCCAAGGGCTTCATCGAGTTCACCAGCATGATCGCCATGGCGGTGCCCGGCACGGTGCTGGGCGTGGGCTTCATAAGGGGCTTCGCCAACGGCATACTGCGCACCGGCTTCATGCAGGGCATATACGGCACCGGGCTGATACTTATAATCGTGTTCGTGGTGCGCTCGCTGCCCGTGGGCACCCGCAGTGGCATTTCGGCGCTCAGGCAGATCGACAAGTCCATTGAGGAGAGCGCCTACGACCTGGGCGCGGGCAGCGGCAAGGTGTTCACCTCCGTAACGCTGCCGCTTATCAAGGACAGCTTCTTCAGCGGCATCGTCACCACCTTCGTGCGCTCCATCACCGCCATTTCCGCGGTCATACTGCTGGTGACGCCCAAATACCTGCTGATAACCTGCCGCATCAACGAATACGCGGAGAAGGGTTCCTTCGGCATCGCCTGCGCCTACGCCACCATACTGATAGCGATCGTGTACGCGTCCATACTCATAATGAACCTGGTAATCAAGTACTTCGGCACCAGCCGCGCCGTAAGGGAGGCACAGAAGAATGAACAGTGAGAAAAAAGGCGTGCTTATAGACCACATCTATAAGATCTACCTGGACCCCAAGACCAAAAAGGAGTTCTACGCCGTAAACGACGTCACCCTGGACATACAGCCGGGCAGTTTTGTGACGCTTTTGGGCCCCAGCGGCTGCGGCAAGACCACAACGCTCAGAATGATCGCGGGCTTCGAGAGCCCCGACGCGGGCGAGATCTACATCGGCGGCGAGCCGGTGAACGCCCTGACCCCCAACAAGCGGGACACGGCCATGGTGTTCCAGTCCTACGCCCTGTTCCCCCACATGAACATATTCGACAACGTGGCCTACGGGCTTAAGCTCAGAAAGGTGCCCAAGCCGGAGATCCAGAAGCGCGTGTTCGACATGCTCAGGCTGGTGGGGCTGGAGGGCATGGAGAACCGCTTTACCAACCAGTTGTCCGGCGGCCAGCAGCAGAGGGTCGCCCTCGCCCGCGCCCTGATCGCGGAGCCCGGCGTGCTGCTGTTTGACGAGCCCCTTTCAAACCTTGACGCCAAGCTGCGCGTGTACATGCGCACGGAGATCCGCCGTATACAGCAGCAGTTCGGCATCACCGCCATCTACGTCACCCACGACCAGTCCGAAGCCATGAGCATCTCCGACAACATAATCATCATGAACAAGGGCGTCGTGGCGCAGATGGGCACTCCGCGGGATATCTACTACCACCCTGCCAACGAGTTCGTGGCGGACTTTATCGGCGAAGCCAATTTCCTGGATGCCGAGATAAACGGCCTTAAGGGCGAAGACCTGGTCAGCGTGACGTCCTGCGGCGTGACCTTCGACGTGGCGCGGCCCGAAAAACCCGTGGACAGGGGCGACAAGCGCACCGTGATGCTGCGCCCCGAGGGCGTACGGCTCGCGGAACAGGGCATAATCCCCTGTAAGGTGCTGCTAAGCTGCTTCATGGGCTCCTACCAGCTCTACCACGTGCAGACCGCGGACAAGGTGGTCAAGATCACCGACAACCACCCCGTGGGCAGGCGGATATTCGACGTGGGCGAGGACGCCTTCCTTGACTTCGAGCCCATAGACACGCACCTGATGTAAAAACGCTTAAACTATAAAAACAAAACCGCGCTTTCGCGCGAGGAGGACATTTTGAGAATCGCTCAGCTTTCGGACTCATTCCTGCCCATAATGGACGGCGTGGCCCGGGTCACCCTGGCATACACCGAGACCCTGTGCAAGATGGGTCACGAGCTCACCGTGATCGCTCCCTTATGCGACACGGGGCACAGGGGCGGCTATCCCTTTGAGATAGTCGATTTCAAGGCGGTGCGCCTGCCCCTGCTTAAACAGTACAAGACCGCCGAAGCCCGCTGGGACAAGCACTACATGGAGCGCATAAAAATGATACCGCTGGACATAGTGCACACCCAGTCCCCCTTCGCCGCGGGCACCGAGGCGCTGCGCCTGGCGGTGGAAAGGAACATCCCCCTGGTGGGCATGTTCCACTCCAAGTATGAGGACGACTTCGTAAAGGCGGTGCATTCCCGCAAGATCGCCCACATAGGCACCCGGATAGTGGTCGACTTTTACAACCGCTGCGACGAGGTGTGGACGGTGAGCGAAAGCTCCGTGGACGTGATGCGGGAGTACGGCTACAAGGGCGACGTGCAGGTGATGTTAAACGGCGTCAGCATGAAGCCGGTCAGCCCGGAAAAACTAAGCGAAGTGAACGCCCGCTTCGATCTCGGCGCTTCCCCCGTGCTGCTGTACGTGGGCCAGCTGGACTGGAAAAAGAACCTGCTGAACCTGATACTCGCCGCGGCGGAAATGAAAAAAGCGGGCACGGACTTCCGCCTGGTGTTCGCGGGCCAGGGCATAAACCGGGAGGAGATGGAGACCAAGCCAAACGAGCTCGACCTCATGCCCTACACCCGCTTTACCGGCCACATCACCGAAACGGACACCCTTGCCGCCCTGTACCAGCGGGCGAGCGTGTACGCCTTCCCCAGCCTTTACGACACCGCCTCCATGACGGTAAGGGAGGCCGCCGCCCTGGGCACGCCCTCGGTGATGGTCAAGGGCGCCACCACCGCCAGCATAGTCGACGACGGCGAAAACGGCTTCCTGTGCGAAAACACGCCCCAGGACCTCGCCCGGGTGATGACCAAAGCCATCACCAACCCCGAGGCGCTCAAACGGGCGGGAGACGGCGCCAGGCGCACCATCTCCATCCCCTGGGAGCAGACCATGGAAAAGGCGGTCAGGCGCTACGAAAACCTGATCGAACTGGGCAAACAGGGCAAGCTCAAGGACAAGTCCAAACGCCTGCTGTAACGCCTTTTGCGCGTCACCCTTAAAGTGTGGCGCGTTTTTGCATATTATCAACGCATATCTTCCACGGAGGCGCACATGATAATACCCTCTCAAAAACAGCTGGATTTCCTGTCCTGGGAAGTGGGCATGTTCTTCCACTTCGGCATCCGCACGTTTTATAACGGCCACCGCGACTGGGACGGGGAGGAGATGTCCCCCGAAAAGTTCTGTCCCAAGCAGCTGGACTGCCGCATGTGGCTCCAAAGCGCGAAGCTCATAGGCGCGAAATACGCCATCATGACCGCCAAGCACCACGACGGCTTCGCCCTGTGGCCCACAAAGTTCTCCCCCTATTCCGTGGCGGCGTCCCCCTGGAAAAACGGAAAGGGCGACGCGGTCAGGGAGTTTACCGAAGCCTGCCGCGCGGAAGGCATTAAGTGCGGGCTGTACTACTCCCCCGCCCAGTGGGGCTCCCACGCGGTGGAATTCAAAGACGGCAGGGAGTACGACGACTACTTTATCGGCCAGGTCAGCGAACTGCTTTCGAATTACGGAAAGATCGACTACATCTGGTTCGACGGCTGCGGCTCGAACGGCCACAGTTACGACCAGAAGCGCATAGTGGGCGAGATCCGCCGCCTGCAGCCGGACATACTGATATTCGACATGTGGGATCCGGACACCCGCTGGGTGGGCAACGAGGACGGCTACGCCCCCTCCCCCAACCTGTACGAAAAGGAAATGAACGTGCTGGGGCAGACTAAAAACGTGTTCGCCCCCGCCGAGTGCGACTGCAGGATACGCAAAAACTGGTTCTACGACCTGGACGAGTACAGCTTAAAGAGCGTGGACGAGCTTATGGGCATGTACCACATGAGCGTGGGGCGGGGCAGCAACCTGCTTTTGAATGTGGGTCCCGACGAAAGGGGCCTGCTGCCCGAAAGCGACGTCAAGCGCTTAAGCGAGTTCGGAAGCGAGATACAGCGCCTGTACGGGCGGGACCTGGGCTTCGAGCCCGTAGAGAGGATGGACTCGGGCCGCTATTTCGTCCGGTATTCCCCCCGCCGCCTAAAGCTCTACCGTGAAACGGAGCAGCTGCCCCTGGTGTCCGCCGCCATTATCAAAGAGGACGTGTCCCGGGGCCAGAACATAACGTCCTGGAAACTGTACGCCTGCCTGCCCTCCCTTGAGCCGGACAACGCCATACGCCTTTTGGTCGCCCGGGGGGACACCGTCGGCCACAAGGCGATAGCCCGCTTCCCCGCCCTCAGGACCGCCCAGCTGGAGCTTGAAGTCACCGCCCGGGAAGGCGAAGCGGCCATCTGTGAGATCAAAGCCTACTGAGTTTCCGTATAAAGGCCGGCGTGCGCCGGGAGGGAGCAGTATGAACGCATTTATCCGCGCCGTCACCCTGCTGTTGGCAGTCACATTTATGTTTACCACGTCCGCGTTTTCGGAAGGAGGAACGGCCGTGCGGGAGATACCGATAACAGACATAGAAGGCATCCGTATCGGCCAGACCGAGAACGCTTCTGCGGGCACGGGGCTCACCGTGTTCATAGCCGAAAACGGCATGCGCGCGGGGCTGGACGTAAGGGGCGGCGGGCCCGCTTCCCGCGAGAGCCAGCTGCTCAATCCCCTTATGGCCGCCCAAACCATCCACGCCATAGTGCTTGCGGGCGGCAGCGCCTTCGGCCTGGGCGCGGCAAACGGCGTTATGGAATACCTGGAAGAACAGGGATACGGCTACGACGTGGGCGTGACCAAGGTGCCCCTTGTGGCGCAGTCCGACATCTTCGACCTGACCGTGGGCGACCCCTTCGTGCGCCCGGACCGGGACATGGGCTACGAAGCGGCGCGCATCGCCTTTGAAGCGCCCAACTATAAGGACGGCAATTTCGGCGCCGGCTGCGGCGCCACGGTGGGCAAGCTGCTGGGCATGGACTACTGCATGAAGTCCGGCATAGGCAGCTATGCCGTGCAGATCGGCGAACTCAAGATCGGCGCGGTGGTCGTAGTGAACGCCCTGGGAGACGTTTGCGACTGGAAGACCGGGCGCCTGATCGCGGGACTGCTCACCGAAGACAAACTGGGCTTAAGGGGTACCCCCGAACAGATGAAACAAAGCATACAGGCGGTGGAAAACAAGTTTACGGGCAACACCACCCTGGCGGTCATAATAACCAACGCCGCCTTCGACAAAGCCGAGCTGTGCAAGATCGCGGGCATGGGTCACGACGGCTACGCCCGGAGCATCAGCCCCGTGCACACCTCCGCGGACGGTGACAGCATTTACGCCGTGTCCGTGGGCGAAGTTTCAGCCGACCGGGACCTGATCGGCACGCTTGCCTGCGAAGTGATCTGCGAAGCCGTCACCCGGGCGATAGAGAACTCCGACAGCGCGTACGGCTATCCCTCCGCCCGCGACCTGGGCTTCATAAACTGACCTGCGCACCCGGGAACAGTTAACAGCTCCCCCGCTCGCGTCATTGTGCGCGAGCAGTAGTGAATGGAAGTCCAGTGGACTTCCAGAGCTGCGAGCGTTCCGCAGGCGCGGCAATCCGTAACCCATCAAATAAATAACGGATCGCCACAGCCGCTCACTTTGTTCGCGTCTTCGCGATGACGCACAAAATACCACCAACCACCGACCACCGACCAATGACCAATGACCACCGACCAACGACCATCGACCAATGACCACCGACCAAAAGGAGCTCACCATGTCCATACAAGCCCTGCAGAAGATAATCGACGCTTCCCGCCGCGTGGTGTTTTTCGGCGGCGCGGGCGTGTCCACCGAAAGCGGCATCCCCGACTTCCGCTCCGAGGACGGTCTGTACCGCCAGAAGTACAAGTATCCCCCGGAGGTCATGCTCTCGAGGAGCTTTTTCGACACCCATCCCGCGGAGTTCTTCGAGTTTTACCGCGACAAGCTGCTGCCCCAGGGCGTGAAGCCCAACAAGGCGCACCTGAAACTGGCGGAAATGGAAAAAGCGGGCAAGCTTTCCGCCGTGGTCACCCAGAACATCGACGGGCTGCACCAGGCGGCAGGCAGCAAAAACGTGTTCGAACTGCACGGCAGCGTGCACCGCAATTACTGCATGGACTGCGGCAGGTTCTTTACCTCCGACTTTGTCAGGGATTCGAAGGGCGTGCCCAGGTGCGAGTGCGGCGGCGTGGTCAAGCCGGACGTGGTGCTGTACGAGGAAGGGCTGGACAATGCCACCGTGACCGGCGCCCTGAGGGAGATCTCCTCCGCCGACACGCTGATAGTCGCGGGCACGAGCCTCAGCGTGTACCCCGCGGCGGGTTTTCTGGACTATTTCCGCGGCAGGGACCTGATCCTCATAAACCGGGACCCCACCCCCGCCGACTCCCGCGCCCGGCTGGTGATCCGCGGCAAGGTGGGCGAGATGCTGGACGGCATAAAAATATAGCCGCCCGTCCCCCCGCGGCGGAATTTTCCGCCCGGAAATCTTGAAAACTTAACCTCCCTGTTCTAAAATACCTCCCATATTCCTGCGGAGGTATTTTATATGCCCGTCGACGAAAAGCCCATGAAGATACTGGTTATCAACCCCGGTTCCACCTCCACCAAGGTGAGCCTTTTCGAAAACGAAACGTCCGTGTTCGAGGAAAGCCTGTTCCACGACGCGCCGGAGCTGCTCAAATACCACCACGTCAACGACCAGATGCCCTTCCGTTACGGCGTGATACTGGATATGCTTAAGCGTCACGGCGTAAAGCCTGAGGAGATCGACGTGTTCGTGGGGCGCGGCGGCAGCGCCTGCACCCAGCCCGGCGGCGTCACCCGCGTGGACGAAAAACTGTACGACGACACGGTCAGGGCGGTGGGCGGCAGCGAACACCCCGCGAAGCTGGGCGTGATGCTGGCGTGGCGCTTCGCCACGGAATACGGCAAGGGCGCCTACACCCTCAACCCCACCAACGTGGACGAGTACGGCGAGCTTGCGAGGCTCACGGGCATAAAGGGTGTGTACCGCGTGTCCCATTCCCACGTGCTCAACCAGAAGGCGGTGGCGCAGTTCCACGCCGAGAAGCTGGGCAGGAAGTATGAGGACTGCAACTTCATAGTCGCCCACATAGACGGCGGCATCACCGTGAGCGCCCACGAAAAGGGGCGCATGGTGGACGGCAACATGGGCGCCGACGGCGAAGGCGCCTTCACTCCCACCCGCATAGGCTCCGTGCCCGTGCTCTCGCTTCTGGATTACATCGAAAAGACCTCTGTCAGGCAGGCGCGGCTCATGTGCTCCCGCGCGGGCGGCTTCGTTAGCCTGTTCGGCACCGCGGACAGCGACCTCATCCACTCTAAGGTGGAGGCGGGCGACCGCAAGGCAACGCTCGTGTGGAACACCATGATCTACCAGATCTGCAAGCAGATAGGCGAAATGAGCTGCGTGCTCAGGGGAAAGGTGGACGGCATCCTCCTGACCGGCGGGCTCATGCGCTTTGACGACATAAAGCGGGGCATAGAGGAGCGCTGCGGCTGGATCGCGCCGGTAAGCGTGTACCCCGGCGAGATGGAACAGGAGGCGCTGGCGCTCAGCGTGCTTATGGCGCTTAAGGGCGAAAGCGAGATACTCACCTACGCGGGCAGACCCGTGTGGGAAGGCTTCGGCGACATCGGACTTTGATCCGGATCAGATAAAGGAGCGCAGAAATGAGCATTATCGAAGGCGTAAAGGCAAAGGCGCGCGCGTGCGTCAAGACCATAGTGCTGCCCGAGGGCGACGAAAAGCGCACCGTCAGGGCGGCGGCGATCATTCGCGACGAGGGCATCGCCCGCCCGGTGCTGCTGGGCAATATCGAAAAGATACGTGCTTCCGCCAGTGAAAACGGCGCTGACATAAGCGGCATACAGTGCGTCGATCCCGGGACAAGCCCGGACCTCAAACGCTACGCGGACGCGCTGTACGAGCTGCGCAAGAACAAGGGCGTCACCCCGGAAGAGGCGCTGGCTCTTGCCCGCGACCCCATGTATTACGGCATAATGATGGTCAAGCTGGGCGACGCGGACGGCCTGGTGTCCGGCGCGATGCACACCACGGGCGACATGCTGAGGCCCGCCCTGCAGATAATCAGGACCAAGCCGGGCATAAAGGTGGTGTCCTCCAGTTTCCTCATGGAACTGCCCAATCCCGCCATCGGCTGGGACGGCCTGCTGGTGTACAGCGACTGCGTGGTCATGCCCTGCCCCACCGCCGAGGAACTCGCCTCCATCGCCGTGTGCGCCGCCGACACCGCGCGCACGCTGTGCGGCATAGAGGAGCCCCGCGTGGCGCTGTTAAGCTTTTCCACCAAGGGCAGCGCGAAGCACGAGCTGGTCAGCAAGGTGCAGCAGGCGGTGTCCATCGCCCATGAAATGGCGCCCGAACTCACGCTGGACGGCGAAATGCAGTTCGACGCCGCCATAATACCCGAGATCGGCGCCAGCAAAGCCAAGGGCAGCCCCGTGGCGGGACGCGCCAACGTCCTGGTGTTCCCCGACCTGCAGGCGGGCAACATCGGCTACAAGATCACCGAGCGCCTAGGCGGCGCCAAAGCCTGCGCGGTGCTGCAGGGGCTTGCCAGGCCCTGCAACGACCTGAGCCGCGGCTGCAGCGTGGACGACATAGTCACCACCGTCGCGCTGACCGCGGTGCAGGCGCAGAACGCATAAGGGCCCGCGCCCCGGCGTTTCAAAGCGGATACACGCGCCCCCGTCCGTACACAGCGGACCCGGGGCGCTTTATTTATATTATTTCATATATAATTAAAGGTAATTATGTTGCAGGAAGCGGCACCCGTGTGTAGAATTATATAGAATATTCAGGGTTATAGGAGGTTAGCTATGCCCAAAATAAATAAGATCCTTCACATCGTGCTGGACGGCTGCGGTGTGGGCAACGCCCCGGACGCGGCGAAATACGGCGACGAAGGTGCCAATACGCTCCTGCACGTTATCGAAAAAAAGAATCCCGACATCCCCAACCTTATGGAACTGGGACTGGGCAACATACTCGGTTTCAAAAACGACGACGTACCCATCGGCTGCTATGGCCGCATGCGCGAAAAGGCCGTGGGCAAGGACACCACCTCCGGCCACTGGGAACTGGCGGGCCTGACGCTTAAGACCCCCTTCCCCACCTACCCCAACGGCTTCCCGCCGGAGATTATCGAGGCGTTTAAAAGGGAGACCGGCCTTGAGGTGATCGGCAACAAGCCCGCCAGCGGCACCGAGATAATCAAGGAGCTGGGCGACGAGCATTACGTGACCGGCAAGCCCATAGTTTACACCTCCGCCGACAGCGTGTTCCAGATCGCCGCGCACGAGGACGTCATTCCCCCGCTGGAGCTCTACCACATCTGCCGCATCGCCCGGCGCATACTGACCGGTGAGCACGCGGTGGGCCGCGTAATCGCCCGCCCCTTCATCGGCACCAGCGGCGCCTACGTAAGGACCGGCAACCGCCGCGACTTCTCCGTGGATCCCTTCGGCGACACCATGCTGGACGTGCTCAAGAAGGCGCGCTACGACGTGATCGGCATCGGCAAGATCGAGGACATATTCAACCACAGGGGCCTCACCTTCTCCGACCACGCCGCCGGCAACGACGCGTGCATACTGGCCACGTTAAAGGCCATCCGAAAGCCCAATTGGAAGGGCATGTGCTTCGTGAACCTGGTGGACACGGACGCGCTGTACGGCCACAGGCGCGACGTCGACGGCTTCGCGGAGAGCCTGGAAGCCTTCGATTCCTTCATTCCCGACCTGATGGGCGCCCTGGGCGACGACGGCGTGATGATGCTTTCCGCCGACCACGGCTGCGATCCCACCTTCAAGGGCACCGACCACACCCGCGAGGAAGTGCCGCTGCTTGTGTGGGGCCTGCCCATCGAGGAGGGCATAGACCTGGGCACCCGCACCTCTTTCGCGGACGCCGCCAAGACCGCCCTGGACATGCTGGGCGTGGAAAACAGCCTGGACGGCACCTCCTTCTACAGCGACATCAAAATAGACTGAAAACAGCGGAAATAGCCTGAATGAAGCCTGCTTCCACCCAAAAACTTCTGCGCCGGGAATGGCGGAAGGGCACCTGCCTGCACCTGCTTTCCCGGCTGCTCACTTTGATACTGGCCGCGGCGCTGGCGCTCACCGTGCTGATGTACCGCATCTTCCTGGGCCCGTCTCCCGCCGCGTCCCGGCTCATGACCCTGACGCTCACGGAGACCAGCGCCCTTAAGTTCGTGCCGGTCATTTTCCTGGGTCAGGAGCGGGTGAACGAGATAGTCGCCGAAAGCAGGGTCGCGCCCCCCTCGGAAGAGATGGACCTGTCCCTGATCTCCGTGCCCGCGCCCGACGCGGCTGAGACCGGGGACAGTCAGGACCTGGAGCTTATCCGCTTAAGGGGCAAGACCTACAAGGGCTACCTGCTGATAGTCAAGGACCCCTCCCGCGTTTACGTGGGCACCCCCGGGGACAATCCCGGCAAGTCCGACCGGCTGGAAAACATTGTCGCCCGCTACGGCGCGGTTGCGGGAGTGAACGCCAACGGCTTTGAGGACGAGGGCGGCAGGGGCAACGGCTCCGTCCCGCTGGGGCTGGTCATCTCCCGTGACAGGCTGTTCCACAACGCGTCCGCCCGCTACGCCTGTGCCGGCTTCGACCAGAACAACGTGCTGAGGGTGGGCGATTTCACCACCGAGGAAGCCCGGGAGCTCATGCTAAGGGATGCGATGTCCTTTGGGCCCGTGCTGGTGATGAACGGCGAAGCCGCGAACGTCACCTCCGCCTCCTCCGGCTTAAATCCCCGCACCGCCATCGGCCAGAGGGCGGACGGCGCGGTGCTGCTGCTTGTGCTGGACGGGCGCCAGACGGACAGCCTGGGCGCCACATACCGCGACGAGATCGACATAATGCTCAAATACGGCGCGGTGAACGCGCTGAACCTGGACGGGGGCACCTCCTCCGCCATGTACCTTAACGGCGAAAGGGTGAACGGCACCGCCGCCATAACCGGCACCCGCTCCCTGCCCTGCGCCGTGCTGGTAGCGCCGAAAGACTGATCGTTCCGCCACAGGTTTTGAGAAGCGCCTTTCGGCGCTTTTCGTTAACAGCCGCACAGGCGCTTTGTTCCTAAAATGCTTATCCATTACCGCTTTTATCGTGAGGTCCCGAAATGAAAAAACTTGTCTGCCTGTCCCTGATACTGTGCCTGGTCCTGTCTTTCGCAGCGCAGGGCGACGCAGCGCTTAACGAAAAGTGCCTGGAACAGTTCAAGACCGTGATGATGTTCATCGTGGGCAAAACGGACGCCAATAGGGCCGTGTCCGCCACTGTATGGAACGGGGAAGCGTACAAGACCGTGTACCTGTACAGCCTGTGGAACAGCTGGAAGGCGGGCACCGCGCGCTTCGAGGACCTGGCGGCGGAAGAGCTTTCCCAGGAGGGCAGCGAGCTTAAGCTGCGCATAACGGGCAAATACGTGTGCTCCTACCGGGAGCCCGATGACTGTACATATGAACTTGACTACACGGTGACCTACGACGTGAGCGGCTATCCCAAGATAAAGACCCTGCGCCTGAGCAGAAACGGCGAAACGGAGCTGCTTCCCGCCCCCGACGAGGGCCTCAAGCTGGAAAAAATATACCGCGACAGGTTCGTGTGCTACTGCTTAACGGTGTTTGACCCCGCCCGGGTGTTCGTGGGCGTGGGCGACGAATACTTCAGGCACGGCCTCAGGATCGAGGAGATCGCGGAAAAATACTCCGCAGTGGCGGCGGTCAACGGCAACACCTTCAAGGACGAGGGCGGCAGCGGCAACGGCGGTTCCCCCCTGGGCTTCATCGCCAGCCAGGGCAGGTTCCTGACCGCGTTTTCCGGCGCCTACCCCATGGCGCTTCTGTGCGAAGACGGCTCCCTGCAGGTGGGCGTGTTCAACCGGAAACAGGCGGAGGAAATGGGCGTCAGGGACGGCGTGGCCTTCGGTCCCCTGCTCATAAAGGACGGTTTGGTGCAGAACTTCAACCCCACCGCCACCGGCCTTAACCCCCGCACCGTGATCGGCCAGAACGCCGACGGCGCCATAGTGCTTCTGGTGGCCGACGGGCGGGACGCGGACAGCCCCGGCGCCAGCTACGGCGACATGGCCCAGCTTTGCCTGGAGCTCGGCATGGTGAGCGCCCTCAACCTGGACGGCGGCCCCTCTTCCACCATGGTCATAGAGGGCAGGCAGGTCAACGGCAACGGCATAAACAGCGGCTTTCGCGCTGTGCCCTGCGCCGTGCTCATCGCCCCGGCTAAGTAGACCCGGCTGCCGGCTTTAGGACCATCGGTCCGGGAAAAACGCTAAAAGCGGGTTTTGACCCTGTGCCTGTAAAGGAACGATATCATGGATATCCTGATCGTTGTCCTGTTTTCAGTTTTAGTGCTGATATGGCTGCTTGGCAACATAGCCTTTATTAAGTGCGGCGGCAAGACCAACGCGGTCATCTCCGCTGCCGCAAACGCCGTACCCCTTAGTATTATCCTGTTTTTTGTATTGACCTTCAGCAATCGCGCCTGGTATTTCTATGTCTCATGGATAACCGCCGGGCTGCTGCTCATAGGCTTTATTTCCGGCCTGGTACTGCGTTTTTGGACTATCAAAAAGTTTCTCGCGTGGCTCACATGCTTTGCCCTTGCAGTGGGCGGCATCTGCGCCGGCTACGCCTATGACCAATACCTTTACGATATCACCCTGCGGGAATACTTCAAATACGAAACATACATCCCATTCACGGCAAACACTCTGGCCAGGCGATTGGACGATGAACCGACGCTGCGGTTTGCCGACGCAAACACGGTCCCGCGCATGGACGGCGCCACCGCGCTGTATCCCGTATACGCCTCTTTCGCTCAGGCAGTCTATCCTTCTTCAATGGCGGATATGAAGGCGTGGGAGATCGCTGAAAAAGTCGCGTGCAATACGACCGGCTGCGCGTACCGCAATATAGCGGACGGCCGGTGCGACATAATCTTCGCTGCCGGTCCCAGCGAGGAACAGGAGGCTTATGCTGCCGAAAAAGGCGTGGAACTGGTCTACACTCCAATCGGACGGGAAGCGTTCGTGTTTTTCGTTCATCCGGACAACCCATTGGACAGCATCACGCTTTCACAGGTGCGCTCCATATACAGCGGCGAGACCACAAAATGGGATCAGCTGGGCGTAAAATGGCTTGGCAGTATCCGGGCTTACCAGCGCAATGAAGGCAGCGGCAGCCAGACAGCCCTTAAGAGGTTCGTAATGCGCGACACACCTCTGATGCCCGCGGAAAAAGAAATGGTTCAGGGCGGTATGGGCGATATTGTGGAACAGGTCTCCGGCTACAAAAATCACCGCAACGCTATCGGTTATTCCTTCCGTTTTTACTGCACCGCACTCATGAAAGGTTTTGACGTTAAGCTGCTGGCCATAAACGGCGTTGAGCCCACGGTGGAGAACATTGAAAACGGGAGTTATCTGCTGGCGTCCTGTTTCTATGCTGTCACCCGTTCCGACGCGGACGAAAATACCCTTGCGCTGGTTGACTGGATCTGCGGTCCGCAGGGTCAGGCGCTGGTGGAAAAAAGCGGATATACGCCGATAGGCGCGGGCAGCTGAACCCACAGCCCGGATATAATAAAAAACCGCCTTTCGGCGGTTTTTTGTGTGCGGAAAACTGCAATCACAGCGTGTAGTAGTCCTCTATCAGCAGCCTGTCTCCGCTTATGCGGAAGACCATCAGGTAATCCAGCTCGGTCACAGTGTCGCCGGCGGCTTTCATGGACGCCACGCACCTGCCCTTCACCCGGCAGATGAACCTGTCCTCGGCAAGGCGGGTGAACAGGCTCGCCTCCATGTCCTCAAACACGGGCTCGCTGCCCGAGCCGGCACTCTTCCACAGCCCGTACTCCTTTATCTCTTCCCAGGCGACGGAGTCCCTCACGCACTGCGAGAGCATCTGCTCCACCGTGACGCGCCCCAGGGTGTAGCGCGCAAGGTATTTTACCGCGTTTACGCACTCCTCTTTCCGGGCTTCGTTTGCTTCGTCGTACAGGTATTCCGCTTTGGCGCTGCCGCCCCGTACAGAAAGCTCCGTTTCCCGCCCCGCGGCGTCCCTGACGGCGAACACGGGCGGTTTGAGCGCGCGCTTAACGGAGTATCTGACGTCCGTAAAGCCTTCGGTGACTTCGCCCGTCAAAAAAGAATACCTGCCCGGAATGCCCGTTTCGGCGATGTCCGCTTCGGTCAACGGGACCCCGTCCGCGAATGCCGCGGCGTCCGCGGGGCACACCAGGGTGTATTCATTTAATGTGAGCAGCGCCGCTTTTACGCCTTTCACCTTCCACACGTCGTAGCCGTGGCGGGTGACGCCGTCCGTTTTAAGGGTGAACTCGATCGTCCCTCCCCCGGCAAGCTTCACGGTGTATTTTTCCGTGTCTTCGCCCTCCCGCCGGGGCGTCTCGTCAAGGCTTGCCCCCTGCCGTATGGCGTCAAGCGCGTTTTCCTCGTAATCCTGCCTGGTCTCGGCGCCCGACAAAAGCGCCTTCTCGCTTTCGTACAGCCCGTCAAGCTCCCCGTTTTTCAGGCGCTCAAAGTACTCCCGGGCGGCGTAAATGCTTTGGCTGCCCTCGTATTCCCTAAGCCGGCTGTCCGCGACCAGCCACACCGCGGCGAGCAGCGCGATAATGATCAGCGCGATGACAAAGCTCCACCGTTTCCAACGGCAGCTGCGTTCGTACAGGCGGCGGTAAGTGATCTGCTTTCGGGACATGTCATGTTTCCTTTACGGCTTTGATTTTGAAAATTGTACCACATTATTCGCTCCCGCGCAAGCCGGGCGCGAAAGCATGTTTACCGAAACATAATCAAAAGCGCGCTTGTTTCTTAACGTGACTTAGTGTACTATGTATATAGTTCACTGATACACGGAGGGACGCCATGCAGTACGAGGCCAACACACCCATATGGCTGCAGGTGATGGGTCGGATCATGACCGACATCGTCACCGGCGCGCTCGCTCCCGGCGAAAAGCTGCCGGGCGGGCGGGACATGGCCGTCAGGTTTTCCATCAACCCCAACACTGCCGCGCGGGTGTACCGGGAGCTGGAAGACGCGCACCTGGTGGAGACGCGCCGGGGCATGGGCACCTTCGTGACTCAGGATACCGCCCGCCTGCAGGCGCTGCGCCTGGAGATGGCCGAAAAGGCCGCGCGGGAATTTACAGACAGGATGAAGCAGCTGGGTTTTTCAAAGCAGGAGACCGTACGGCTGCTGGAAACGGAGGATTAGGAAATGCTGGAAAGCAAACAGGTAACCAAAGCGTTCGGCAGCAAGATCGCGGTGGACCACGTGGATCTCAAGCTGGAAAAGGGCCACATTTACGCGCTGCTGGGCCCCAACGGCAGCGGCAAGACCACCTGGATGAAGATGGCGGCGGGGCTTATCAAGCCCACGAGCGGCATAGTGGAGTTCGACGGCAGACCCGTGGACATAGAAAGCCGCAAATACGTGGCGTACATGTCCACCGAGCCCTACTTCTACACCTGGATGTCCGTAAAGGACGTGGGCAAGTATTACGAAGACTTTTTCGAGGACTTTTCCTACGCCCGCTATCTCGACCTGCTCAATAAAATGCAGCTCAGGGAAAACCTGAAAAGCCGCACCCTGTCCTCCGGCATGATGGCCAAGCTGAAGATCGCCGTCACGCTGGCCAGGGACGCGAAGGTGTACATGCTGGACGAGCCCTTCAACGGCATCGACCTGCTGGCCAGGGACGAGATCCGCGCCTGCATACTGGAGGGCGCCACTCAGGACAAGCTGCTGCTTCTGTCCAGCCACCTGGTGGAGGAGATGGAAGCCATCGCCGACCGGGCGGTGTTCATAAGCGAAGGCAGGCTGGTGGAAAACGTGGACCTTGAACAGCTCAGGGACGAGCGCGGCCTGTCCATGGCGGACAGATACCGCCAGATCTACGGTCACGCGGAGGTGGAAGCAAAATGAAAAACCTGTTCAAATACGAGTTCAAAAAGACACTGATCACCAAGCTCATAATCCTGGGCATCACCGTAGTCGCGCAGGCGATATACCTTATCGGCCTGTGGAGCAAGGACAGGGAGCTCACCGTCGCGGTAGGCATACTGCTTCTGTTCTTCACCGCCATGTTCGGCATCGTGTTCATCGGCCTGCAGAGCGTGCTGACCCTGCACAGGGACATGAACACCAAGCAGAGCTACATGCTGTTCATGACCCCCAACAGCTGCTACAAGATCCTGGGCGCGAAGATGCTGGAAAACCTGCTGTCTATGCTTATCGGCGGCGCGTTCTTCTTCGGCCTGGGCGTGCTGGACATGTCCCTGCTGGTCAAGCGCTACGGCCAGATCGACTCCATAATGGACGCCATGCGTGAGATCCTGAGCGTGTTCGGCTACGGCCTCAACCTGGACGCGGGCTACATGGCGGGCATGGTGTTCGGTATGCTGGCCAGCTGGTTCGCCACCATCACCGCCGCGTTCATGGCGGACGTGGTCGCCTCCGCGCTGCTTAACGGCAAAAAGTTCAGCCTGCTCATCAGCTTCATCCTCTTCCTGGTGCTCAGCTACGCCATGAGCAGGGTCAGCGGCCTGATCGCAGGCGACGTGACCTACCAGACCACCCAGGTGATCGAGAACATGCCCATTATGGGAGCTTCCGGCACCACAACGCAGGTGATCGCCGTCGAGCCCTGGTACTTCGTGAAGAGCGGTCTGGTCTCCCTGGCTTTCGCCGGACTGTTCTATGTGGGCGCCGCCGAGCTGATGCAGAGGAAACTGAGCGTGTAACAGATTGATCGAAATGCCTCTACGATGCATTTCGATCAGAGATTTCCGCCCCCGTTTTTGGTAAAAACGGGGGCGGAAACAAATAACGCTTTTTGCTGAAATCGCTTCGGCAATTTCCGTGCGCAAAAAGCGCAATGTAAGCTTTTTTACTCCCGGACGGCAGGCTGTCCTTCGTAAAAAAGCATCCTCGAACCGGCACAGCCGGTCCTGCGGAATAAAGCAGAACGGAGAGGGGTACAGAGAGCAGCACGTTTTTCGCGTCATTGCGAGGAACACACGTAGTGTGTGACGTGGCAATCCGTAACCCTATCAAATTTAGAACGGATCACCACGCTCGAACACTTCAACGAACGCTCATGGCTCTTTGCGTCCACTGAACGCAAATTCACTCCCATTCGCGCACTCGCAATGACGCACGAAAGACCATCGACGCACCAACCAACGATCAACGACCATCACCCACCGTCCCTCGACCAATGACCAATGACCAATGACCAACGACCATCGACCACCTCCGCGGCGCAGCCGCGCTCTATCAGCTAACAGCTACTATCTACCGGGAGCATATCATGAAGCAATACCTGCTGGCCGAAAACGGGCGCACGCCCTGGCGCATAGTGACCGACCATCCCGTGCACGAAACGGTCAAATACGCCGCGGACGAGCTCCAACAGTTCGTGCTGAAAATGTGCGGCGCGTCCCTGACCGTGCAGACCGCGCTTATCGCGGACGGGGAATACGAGATACTCGTGGGCCGTGGCAGGCGCGCCTGTCCCACGCGGGCATAGCCTGCGACAGCCGGGCGGAGTTCATCACGGATGCGGCCGTTTCCGAGGCAGCGGAGCTTTTGAGCCGCGCCCTGTTCCTGACAAGTGACGCCGCCCAGCGCTTCCGCCTTGAAAAACTGATGCTGGGCATGCGCTACCTGATCCTCGCCCGCATGCCGGAAGACACCCCCGGCAGGGACGCGCTGATAAACGAGTTCGCCTGGCAGCTCAGGGAAAAGGGCGTCACCGAGATCCACGAGCGCTGGACGCTGGAGGAATCCATAGCACAATTAAGACGGCGCGGGTACGAAAAGGAACAGACCCGCACCGTCATAAACGACTACAAGATGTAAAAACACCGCCGGAGGCCGATTTTCAGCCTCCGGCTGTTTTACGTGCGGACCGCTGTCCCACCGTTTTTGCCGTTGAAAATACCCGCGTTTTGTGGTAGTATGGTTTATCGGCATCCCGCGGGGCGGGAAATACGATCAAGGAGCGTTTTATGGCGGACATCTTATACAAAGCGCCGTTCACCAAAGGCGTCAATTTCACCGAATGGCTGGAGTTCAAAACTCCCGAACAGATAGACCGGAACTGGTTCACCCGCGCGGACTTTGAAAACGCCCGCCTGCTGGGCGCGGACGTGGTGCGCCTGCCCATCCACTTCGAAAAACTCTGCCCGCCCGAGACGGGCTACAGGGTGCCCGATTCGATATGGAGCATACTGGACGACGTCGCCGCATGGGCGGACGAACTGGACATGTGCCTGATATTCGACTTCCACAACGCCACGGACACCGCCTCCACCACCACCGCGGACGTGGAAAAGGTGCTTTCCCCCGTGTGGGAGCAGCTGGCGCAGCGCTACAAAGGGCGCTTCCCCAAGCTGATATTCGAGATAATGAACGAGCCCCACGGCATCGAGATCCCCGTGTGGAACGGCATAATCAAGCGGGTGTTCGACCGCGTGCGCGCCATAGACGCCGAGCGCTGGGTGATCGTGGGCGGCGCGGACTGGAACAGCCTCACCGGCATGCAGGCGCTGCCCGTGTTCGACGACAAAAAGGTGATCTACACCTTCCACTTCTACGATCCCCACACCTTCACCCACCAGGGCGCGCCCTGGTGCGAGATGACCAAGGTCAGGAACATCCCCTTCCCCTACGACCCCGCCAGGATGCCCTCTCCCCCCGCCGACGCCGACGAGCGCGTGCGGGGCATATACGAGCGCTATCCGCAGCAGGGCAGCGTGGAAGCCATTTCCAAGCGCTTCAAGGAGTACGCGGGCTTCTCCGCCCAAAGGAAGGCGCCCGTGTTCTGCGGCGAGTTCGGCTGCAACAACTTCGCCGTGGAGAACACCGAAAGGGTGGGCTGGTACCGCCTGGTGGCGGGTCTGCTGGACGAGTACGGCATCCCCCGCATCAGCTGGGACTACTTCGGCTCCTTCGGCCTGTTCTTCGAAAAGAAGGGCACGCGCCCCCGCTTCCCGGAGGACCTGAACCTTGAGCTGCTGGACGCGTTAAAGCTCAAACGCCCCTGAAAAAGGAGACGGCGCCATGGAAAGCAAACCCGCCGGCACGCCCGTGCCCTTCTGCACCTGCCCGGACACCAAGTGCCCCAACCATCCCTCCAACCACGACAAGGGCTGCACGCCCTGCATTGCCAAGAACCTCGCCCAAAGGGAGATCCCCGGCTGCTTCTTCAGGAAAGCGGGGGGCGTAAAGCCTACTCCCGACTGGCACTTTGAGGACTTTGCCGCGCTGATAGACAGTATAAACGCGGAAAAAGCCGGAAAATAGTCCTTCCGCATAATAACAGACACCGCCCGGAAGCGGTGTCTGTTTTGCTTAGCAGATGAGACTGAACGACGAAAACTGCAGCGCGCCCTCGCCTTCGAAGGTGAAGTACAGCGCGTGCACGCCATCGGGGATGTCAACTTCGCTCTCCCCCTCCGCCCAGACGTTGAAGTAGCCGATGGGTATCTCGCCCGCGCTTTTGCCGCCTGTCGACGTGGACACGACGAACCTGCCCCTCGCGTAGCCCATGGTGCGCACCGAGATGCGCTTAAGCCCCTTTATCTCAAAGTATTTGAAGCCCACCGTGGTGCCGGGGCGGATGTTGGCGATGAAGCTCTCCCCCTTTTCCCGGGGCTGCTGCGTGATCTTGGCGAAGCGGTCGTCCATCCAGCCCTGCCAGGGTACGTAAACCTGCTCGTCTTTGCCGAAGAGGTTGCAGGCGATGTACGCGGGATACTCGCCCTCCCCCCTTAAGGGCTGTGCCGAGCCGCAGGAGGTGATCTCCGCTTGCTTTATCGACCCATCCGCCGTTATCTCCAGCTTTTCAAGGCAGCCCTGGCGGCTGTAATTGGTGCCGTTGGTGTGGCGGTGGTAGAACACGTACCACTGCCCCTCTATCTCCACTATGCTGCCGTGGTTGTTGGCGCAGTAGAACATGGGCATGTCTTTGCTCTTTCCGTTTTCCAGCCCCAGGTCGCAGCCGCTTATGACCACGCCCATGTACTTAAAGCCGCCCGAGGGCTGATCGCTCAGCGCCCAGCACAGCTCGTGGCACTTTTCGGAGGAGTAGATAAAGCAGTACTTTCCCATGAAGCGGCGGATCGAGGGCGCCTCGAAAAACGCGTGATCCTCAAACCCCGTGCCGCCCGAATACTCGCAGCCCGGCGCCACGAACACGGGCGCGCGCTTTACGGTGAGCATGTCGCTTTCCAGCACCGTGCACATCGCGCCGTGGCGGCTTTTGTCGCCCCGGGGGCAGAAGCCGGTGTACAGGTACACGTCTTCCCCCTCCGCCAGCACGCCCGGGTCGAACTGTGGCTCGTCCCCCGCTTTTTCGCCCAGCAGCGTGCCGTCCGGGTAATGCACGTGCCCCAGGAACTCGTATTCCCCCGCGGGCGTATCGCACACCGCCACGCTCACCGTGCCCCGGTCGGACAGCACGTAAAACAGGTAATACCTGCCGTCTTTGCCCGTCGCGACGTCCGGCGCGTACAGGTTGCCCTGAAGGCTCGCATTCAGCGGGTCTTGGCTCTTTTTGTATATGACGCCCTCGTACCTCCAGCTTCCCAGGTCCGTTACGGGCGCGGACCAGCACACGTAGTCCCCCGGGCAGTACACGCAGCCCCCGAACTCGTCGTGAGAGCCGTACACGTACACCCTGTCCCCGAACACGTAGGGTTCCCCGTCGGGCACGTATTCCCAGGAGGGCAGGTAGGGGTTCGTGACCTGCCTTAAGTTCCGTTTTATCGACCCGTCCGACCCGAATATCTCACCCGCAGCCATGTTTGTCCTCCGCGCACGCTTTTTTCATATTATACCGCCGCGCGGAGGGAAAGCGCAAGCGCTTAAAGGGCGCCGCTGCCCGCCCGGGCTTTATCAAACGCCGTTTTTATGCTATAATATGGCAAACACCCGGAGGTGCATAAAATGCTGAGCAACGTGGATATATCCTTCCACCCGTCCTGGTGGCATAAACACGCGGGCATAAATTTCGACGAGGGCTTCTTTTTCGACGCCCCCCGCCGCGTGGAAGACGACCGCGACATGCGCAGGGCGCTGTACGAACACTTCGGCGAGTTCGGCATCGGGGAAAAAGACCCATTGCCGCGCCCCATACTGTTTTCGGACCTGCTCGCCGCGGGCTTTCTGTATTCGCAGCTCATGGGCTGCGAGGTGGAGTTCACCAAAGGCGACGCGCCGCAGGTGCTGCGCGCGGAGCTGGACGACGACGCGGCTTCCCGGCTAAAGGCGCCGGACCTTGGCGCCTCCCCCCTGTGGCAGAAGGTGGAAAGCCAGATACGCTATCTGCAGGACCGCTTCGGCAGCGTGGAGAGCGCGATCAACCTGCAGGGCATACAGAACATCGCCCTGGACCTCAGGGGTCCCCAGCTCATGTACGACTATTACGACGACCCCGACCTGGCGCATCATCTGCTTTCGGAGGCGACCAAACTGAGCCTGGACATAGGCAGGCGGCTGTACGCGGTGTCCCCCGTGGTGTCGGGCGGCGTCACCTCCATAATCAAGCAGGCGCTGCCGGGCGTGTACCTGACCAGCAACTGCTCCGTGACCATGATATCGTGCAAAATGTACCGGGAATTCCTGCTTGAATACGACACGCTCCTGGCAAACGCCTTCCCCGTTTTCGGCATCCACCACTGCGGCAGCAACATGGAAAGCGTGATAGAGGGCTACCTGGACGTGCCCAACCTTAAGTTCATAGAGATCGGCGCGGGCAGCGACCTTGACAAAATTGCCCGTGCGCTTGCCGCCCGCGGCAGGCGGGACATGCTGTGCAACGTGCGCTATTCCCCGGTAAAGATAAAGACCGCCGACCGGGATACGATAAAGGCGGACACCGACGCCGCCGTAGCCGCCTTCGGTTCCGACGAAAACCTGTTCTTCTCCTGCGTGGGCATCGACGCCGACACCGCCGACGAACACATCAAGGCATATCTGTCCGTGTTCAAAGAAAATGAAAGCTGTTAGCTTTCAGAGGCTGGCGCAAACCCAAATGAAGCGGAATAGCGCGAGCAGTAGTGAATGGAAGCACAGTGTGCTTCCAAAGCTGTGAGCGTTCCGTACCCCGCACCTCCCGCGTCATTGCGAGGCTTCCGCGACAGCGGAATGCCGTGGCAATCCGTAACCCATAGTGAAAAAACGGATCGCCACAGCCGCTCACTTTGTTCGCGTCTTCGCGATGACGCATAAGGGCCGTTTGCGGAAGCTAAGCAACTTTGTCAAGCGTAAGCGCAGACGACCAATGACCAACGACCATCGACCAACGACGCGGCGAAGCCGCTTCTCACAGCTCACAGCTAAATCCATCCGAGGTGACGAACATGCAGAAATGGCGATTCTACACTTCACAGCAGCTCAAACCCGCCGGCTGGCTGAAAGACCAGCTGCTCATCCAGGCCAACGGCCTGAACGGCCGCCTGCACGAGGTGTGGCCGGACGTAAGGGATTCCGACTGGGTGGGCGGCGGCAGGGACGCCTGGGAGCGGGTGCCATACTGGCTGGACGGCTTCATCCCCCTGGCGTACCTGCTGGACGACGCGGACATGAAAGCCGCCGCCCAGCGCTACGTGGACGCCATACTCGCCGGCCAGCAGGAGGACGGCTGGATCTGCCCCTGCACAAAGGAGGAGCGCCCCAAATACGACACCTGGGCGGTGCAGCTGATCGCCAAGGCGCTCACCGTGTACTGGCAGTGCTCCGGGGATAAAAGGGCGATCCTCGCCGCCCGCCGGGTGATGAAAAACTACTTCGACCTGCTCTCTTCCGGCGAAGTCAAACTGTTCAACTGGGGCGAATACCGCTGGTTCGAGGCGTTCGTGTGCCTTAACGAGCTTTGGAAGCTGGATCCCGAGCCCTGGATAAAGCATCTGGCGCGCATATTGGCCGAGCAGGGCGCGGACTACGAAAAGGCCGTGCCCCTGTGGAAGCGCCCGTTAAACAAGTGGACCTACGACACCCACATAGTCAACCTGGGCATGATGCTCAAGCAGGAAGCCGTCACCTGCGAGCTGCTGGACCTGCCCTACACCGACAAAGCGGGCCGCCTGTTCGACATCCTGTATAAGTACAACGGCACGCCCGTGGACATCTTTACCGGCGACGAGTGCCTCTCCGGCTTAAGCCCCATCCAGGGCACGGAGCTGTGCGCGGTGGTGGAGGAAATGTACTCCCTGGAGCTGCTCTACGCCTACACGGGGGATCGAAAGTGGGTCGAAAGGCTGGAGACCGTGGCTTTCAACGCCCTGCCCGCGACGCTTTCCGACGACATGTGGGCCCACCAGTACGACCAGATGAGCAACCAGATCGCCTGCGTCCGCTTCCCTGGCAAAGCCGTGTTCCGCACCAACGGCAGCGAGGCGCACCTGTTCGGCTTGGAGCCCAACTACGGCTGCTGCACCGCGAATTTCGGCCAGGGCTGGCCGAAGTTCGCCCTCTCCGCGTTCATGCACGATGAAGACACAGTCTTAAGCGCCCTGCCCGTCCCCTCCGTGCTCACCACCGGGGACTTCGTCATAAGCCTGGACACCGAGTATCCCTTCAAAAACGAGCTCAAATACACCATAGACGCCCGAAAACCCTTCCGTTTCGCCGTCAGGATCCCCTCTTTCGCGGAAAACCTCACGGTCAACGGCGTTTCCCATGCCGCGGAAGACTTGTATTTCGACATCCCCGCGGGCGAAGGCAGGGTGATAGAGATCGCGTTTACCGCTTCTCCCCGCTTCGTTTCCCGCCCCCACGGGCTTAACTGCGTCAAGTGCGGCTCGCTCGTGTTCTCCCTGCCAATCCCCTTCATACAAAAGAAGCTGGAGTACGAAAGAAACGGCGTGGAGCGCAGGTTCCCCTACTGCGACTGGGAGCTCATCCCAGCGGGCAGGTGGAATTACGCCTTCTGCGGCGAACCCGGCGCGCCGGAATACCACGGCGTGAACAAAACCCCGTTCTCCTCCATGCTGCCTGCCGTCACGCTCAGCGTGCCCGCGCGCCCAATCGCCTGGGAGTTCGAGGACGGCTACGACACCGTGTGCGCCAAACTGCCCGGCACGGAGCCCCTGGGCGAAAAGGAGACCGTCACCCTGTACCCCTACGGCTGCGCCAAGCTCCGCATGACCGAACTGCCGCTTATCAGCCCCGATTAACTCCCCCCGCGCTTCCGCTTCCCTCCCGCGTCATTGCGAGCCTACCAACGGCAGGCGTGGCAATCCGTACTCCGCTCAATAAGGACGGATTGCCACGCTCGAACATACGTTCTCGCTCGCAATGACGCGGCAAAAGCCGCGGTAAGCGTGTCTGACAGTTCGTTTGCGCAAGCGGAGCAACTTTGTCAAGCGTAAGCGCAGACGACTTTTGACCAACGACCAACGACCAATGACGCGGCGAAGCCGCTTCTAACAGCTAATACTCGGAGGAAAAACCATGTTCTCCTACATCTGGCCCATCGCCCTGGCGGTGCTCTCCAACGTCGCGTACCACTTAAGCTCCAAATCCCTGCCGGAAGACGTGAGCCCCTTCGCGTCCCTCACGGTCACTTACCTTATCGCCGCGCTGGTGAGCGCGGGGCTGCACTTCACATTAAGCGGCGGCAGCCTGATAAAGGAGTATTCCCGCCTTAACTGGGCGCCCTTCGTGCTGGGTCTGGTGATCGTGGGCCTCGAGGCGGGCTTCATGTACGCCTACAAGGCGGGTTGGCAGGTTAGCACCGCCTCACTGGTGCAGAGCTGCTTTTTGGCCATCCTGCTCATACTGGCGGGCCGGCTGTTTTTCAGGGAGGCGCTCACCTGGAAAAAGCTGGCAGGCGCGGCGATCTGCCTTATCGGCATCGCGTTCATCAACAGTTAGGGGGTGCGCGTATGAGATTCAACTGGATCGACGGCTACACCCTTCGCGTCAGCGTAAACGAAAACGAAGTCACCGTCTCCGCCAACCGCGAGGGCCTGCTCTCCCTGGCGAACCATCTCATCACCCTTGCGGGCTCCCCATCCAAAGACCACTTCCACCTGGACGAATCCAACTCCCTCGAAGACGGCTCCGCGGAGCTGATAGTGGAAAAGACGGATTAAGCTAGGTCACCCCGCGCATCCCTTAAGGGCACAAAAAAACCACCGCATGAACGGTGGTTTTTTGATTAAACGGACGTATCCGGTTCAGAATTCGATTTCATATTCCAGTATGCGGCGCGCTTCATTCTGCACTTCGGACACGAAAATAGTGTTCCCCGAGATCTTCATTGTCTTCAGCATGGCGTCTATTTTGACCGCATCCTTTTCCCTGATCCCGGATGAATTGATCAATTCGATATTGAAGCGCTGCTGCTGCAGCGGAGAAAGCGGATCCATCCTCAGTTCGATCAGGTTGGCGATGTTGATCTCTTTTTTCAGATAGTGCAGTTCCAGTCTGACCGGAGCATGCCCGGGAAACCTCATTTCAGCTTCGATGCTCATGGACGACAGCGCAGAAACGCTGGTCGAGCGGCTCGCTTTTGCGCCTGCTCCCACGCCCTGTATCGCGTCACTCACCGAAAGGGCGGCATCGATCATTTTTGATGAAACAGATTTGCTTTTTTCCTTTAAAGTCACTCTGAAGTGAGTTGCCCCAAGCGACTGGGCGATCCGCTGCAGTTCAGCCACCCGCTGCATTTTCATATATGAGAAGTAATCATTCATCAAAATATAATGGTCTCTGTCGCAGGGGTCGACATAATATACATTGTTTTCGAGCTCCGGATAGAATGTCAGACCGAAGGCATCGATCTTGTCCGGATAGATCGTAAGCGCGGACATATCATCCAGAACGGTTCTAAATCCGATAGACCCTTCGCAGACCGGATTTTCGGCATGGGCTTTATCAATCTCCGCTATGTGGATCATTTTGGGCAGCACGAACTCGGCTCCCTCGAAGTCGTCCGGGAACACGGGTTTCAGTTTCTCGAGATCCGCTTTGCGCCGGGCTTCAGCCTGACTTGCCTGGATCCTGTCCGACACGGTTTGAATATCGGAAAAGTCAAGCTTACCGTCCCCGTTCTGATCGATAGCCTTTGCGATACGCTTGCCTGTTTTATCGACGAAACCGGAGACTCCCTTGACCGCGTTGTCAAACGCCTTCCCCAATTTGATAGCCATGCGACCACTCCTTCGCGGAAATTGATATTATCAGTCTGCATCTAATGCCGGTATGACATCTTCCGCGGATGCGCCCTGTCAGCGTCCGCCCATATTATAATGCATTCTCATAGTGCGCGCAACCCTGTCTTTCTGCCGTCAGCAGGCATCGCACGAAAGCACAAAAAAACCACCGTATTGACGGTGGTTTACGCTCCTCAGGTAGGACTCGAACCTACAACCCTTCGGTTAACAGCCGAATGCTCTGCCATTGAGCTACTGAGGAATATCATATGCCGTGGCTCCGCTCGGTCCGCTTC
>JAFWUC010000022.1 GCA_017518705.1 Clostridia bacterium | reverse complement strand
TGACCCGGACCCGTAACTCTACCGAAAGGAGGCAGCACAGGTGGCGAGGATAATAATAGCCGGCGTGTCGCAGGCGGCCCGCGAGCAGCTCTCCCGCCTGCTGGCTTCCTCCGGCTTCGACGTCTTCCGGCTGTGTGCGTCCGGAAGCAAACTCAGAAGAGCCATAAACGAATGCGGCGACGCGGCGGTCATAATCGCGGGCAGGCTCAAGGACTGCACCGCGGACGAGCTTGTCTGGGACTTTCGCAGGCGGGTCCACATACTGCTGATCGCCAGGCCGGAAGTGCTGGAGACCTGCGAATCGGACGAGGTCTTCCGCCTGGAACTGCCCGTATCTGCCCGGGACGTGGTCTGGGCGGCGGAAAGGCTGACCCTAACGCACATGGCGCAGCTGCCGAAGCGCAGCGCCGATGACAAAAGCACCGTGAAAAAGGCAAAACTGCTGGTCATGCAACGGCGCCGCCTCGGCGAAGACGAGGCGCACAGGCTGATGCAGCGCTATTCGATGGATCACGGCATAAAAATGACGGATCTCGCAGCGATGATACTTGACGGAACGGAAAAATAGGATAAGGGGTGACAGCGGTGAAAAAATACATATTCGTGACCGGCGGCGTGGTGAGCGGGCTGGGAAAAGGCATAACGGCGGCGTCTCTGGGACGGCTGCTCAAGGCGCGGGGGCTCAAGGTCGCGGCGCAGAAGCTCGACCCGTACATAAACGTGGACCCCGGCACCATGAGTCCCTACCAGCACGGCGAAGTCTACGTCACCGAGGACGGCGCCGAGACGGACCTAGACCTGGGGCATTACGAGCGCTTCATAGACGAGGACCTGAACAAGTATTCCAACCTGACCACCGGCAAGGTGTTCGCCAACGTGCTCCACAAGGAGCGCCAGGGCGGCTATCTGGGCTCCACGGTGCAGATAATCCCCCACATCACCGACGAGATCAAGCGCTTTATATACCGTGTGGGCGAAAAGACCGACGCGGACGTGGTCATCACCGAGATCGGCGGCACCATCGGCGACATCGAAAGCCAGCCGTTCATAGAGGCCATCCGCCAGATAGGGCTGGAAGTCGGGTGGGAAAACACCCTGTACGTGCACGTCACGCTGGTGCCCTACCTTAAAGCCAGCCAGGAGCACAAGACCAAACCCACCCAGCACTCCGTGAAGGAAATGCAGGGCATGGGCATCACGCCCAACATTATCGTGCTGCGGGTGGACGAGCCCATCACCGACCGGGGCGTGTTTGCCAAGATCGCCCACTTCTGCAACGTCAAGCCGGATTGCGTCATCGAGAACATGACGCTGCCCAACCTGTACGAAGCGCCTCTGATGCTGGAAAAGGCGAACCTGTCCTCCATCGTCTGCCGGGAGCTGTCCATAGACGCCCCGGAGCCTGACCTGACCGAGTGGCGCGAACTGGTTGAAAGGATCCACAGCCGCTCAAAAAAGGTGAAGATCGGCCTAGTCGGCAAGTACGTGCAGCTGCACGACGCCTACCTTTCCGTAGCCGAGGCGCTCAGGCACGCGGGCTACCGGCTGGACGCCGAAGTGGAGATAGACTGGATAGATTCCGAAGAGCTCGACCGGGACAGCATAGCCCGGCGTCTGGACGGCGTGCAGGGCATAATCGTGCCGGGCGGCTTCGGTCCCCGTGGCATAGAGGGCATGATACTGACCGCGAAATACGCCCGCGAGCGCCACGTGCCGTATTTCGGCATCTGCCTGGGCATGCAGATCGCGGTGATCGAGTACGCCCGCAACGCGGCGGGGCTCGAAAACGCCAACTCCCACGAATTCGACGAAAACAGTCCCCATCAGGTCATCCACTTCATGCCCGACCAGAACGACGAGATCGACAAGGGCGGTACGCTGCGGCTGGGCAAGTATCCCTGCGTGCTTGTTCCCGACACCGTCATTGCCCGCTGCTACGGCATAACGGAGATCAGCGAGCGCCACCGCCACCGCTACGAGGTGAACAACCTGTACCGCGCCGCGCTGCAAAACGCGGGCATGCGCCTTTCCGGTCTCTCCCCCGACGGTAGGCTGGTGGAGACCGTGGAGCTGCCCGGAGAGGAATTCTTCGTGGGCGTGCAGTTCCATCCCGAGTTCAAGAGCCGCCCCAACAAGCCGCATCCCCTGTTCCTGGGCTTTTTGAGCGCAGTGCTCAAGAACGCGCGCTCCTGAAAAGCCTTTCATAATGTCCGTATACCGTGCCCCATGCCTCGCTTTTGCGGCATGGGTCGTTTGTATATCGATCCGCTTTATACAATGTTTATTGCGCCCATTCCCGCCCGTGTGGTATAATCTGTGCATACTGCGCACAAACAGGCGCCGCTAATACGCAGGGAGGGCAACATGAGAGAAAAGATAAACGTTTTCGACTATTCCGAGCATATCATAAAGGCGCTGGGCAGGGGCGTGCTGCTCAACACCAACGGCGACAAGTTCAACTCGATGGTCATCGGCTGGGGACACCTGGGCGTGATCTGGGGGCAGCCCACCTTCGCCGTATACGTGCGCGAGCACCGCTACACCAAGCCCCAGCTGGACAAGACCCGGGAATTCACCGTGAGCATCCCCCTGGACGCGCCTGACCCGGAGATCAACCGGGTCTGCGGCATGGAATCCGGGCGCAATATCGACAAGGCGGAAAAGGCGGGGCTCACCCTGGTGCCCGCGCAGACCATCGGTACGCCCGCCGTAAAGCAGTATCCCCTGACGCTGGAGTGCCGGGTGCTGTACGCCCAGAAACAGGACCTGGACCTGCTACCTGACGACATCCGCCGCCGCGCCTATCCTTCCGACGTGGGCGGAGACGCACCCCTTGCCAACATGGACGCCCATACCGCCTACATAGGGCAGATAGTGGACGCATACATCATTAAGGAAGACTGACGCCGGAATCTGTGAGGTATTAGTGCCGATGGACTGCGAGATCATACGGATAAACGAAGACACCTGGCGGATAGAGGACGGCGGAGTGCGCCTGTTCCTGCTGACGGGCAGCGAAAGAGCGCTTCTGATCGATTCAGGCATGAAGCTTGAGACCGCCCGCGACGTAGCTTCCGGTCTCACAAAGCTGCCCCTTTCCCTGCTAAACACCCACGCGGACCGGGACCATACAGGCAGCAACGAACAGTTCGGATCCTTCTACATGCATCCCGCCGACGAACCACTGTACCGCCGTTCGGGGAAAGCGGGCACCGTGATACCCGTAAACGAAGGCGACGTGATCGACCTGGGCGGCAGGGAGCTCAGGATCATCCACCTGCCCGGGCACACCCCCGGCAGCATCGCGGTACTGGACGTGAAAAACCGCGTGCTCATAAGCGGCGACCCCATACAGGCCCACGGGCACATATTCATGATGGGCGAGCACCGCAACATGAAGGACTACATTTCGAGCCTCGAACATCTAAAGTCATATATGCCCCTGTTTGACGAGATCTGGCCGTCCCACGGGGACATTCCCGTCTCCCCCGACCTCATCGAAAAGCTGCGTGCCGGCGCGCAGGCGGTCATGGACGGCTCGATAAAAGGCAAACAGGTCGACGTGTTCGGCAGGAGCGTGACCGACTGCGACCTGGGTTTCACCGTGCTTCTCACCGATAACGCGTAGATACGCTCAAAGAAATGATAAACAGGATCCTAAACAATCAACGGCTCGGCACGCTCAGCCTGAACCGCACCCCCGGCGCCATACTCGCGAACATGCTCCTGGCCGCCGTCAGCCTGTTCGTGAACGGCTTCGGCGTTTACATGACCATACAGGCAAACATAGGCGCCGCGCCCTGGGATATACTGAACCTGGGCATATCAAAGTCCCTGGGCATACTTTACGGCACCGCTTCGGTCGCCGTGTCGCTCACCATACTTTTCATCGACATACTGCTCAGGGAGCCCATAGGCATCGCCATGTTCATAGACGCGGTGGTGGTGGGCAAGGCTGTGGACTTTTTCAACTGGATCGGCGCGGTGCCGAAGTGCGCCTCTCTCCTCACCGGCATCCCGGTGATGGTGGTCGGGCTGTTCATAATCGCCTACACCCAGTTCACATACATGAAAGCGGCGCTGGGCTGCGGTCCCCGGGACACGCTGCTGGTGGGCGTCGCCAAAAGGCTCAAAAAGCTGCCCATAGGCGCTGTGAGCATCGCCATACTATCCGCCGCCACGCTTATCGGCTGGCTGCTGGGCGGACCCGCGGGCGTGGGCACGCTGATCTGCGCCTTCGCCACGGGGCCGATAATGCAGTTTTCCTTCAAGACCGTGCGCTTTGACGCCACGAAGATAAAGCACCAGAGGCTCAGCGATTCGATAAAAGTGTTCCTGGGCAGGTCACCGCGAAAGAAAGGAGTATGAGCATGCCGCTTTTCCGCTTCGCCGTAATGGGCGCGGGCAAGATCGCCCGCAAGTTCTGCGACGCCGTCGCGCTTACCGAAGGCTGCACCGTGTGCGCCGTGGCCAGCAAGTCCATGGACAGAGCCAAAGCGCTCGCTTCCGAAAAAAACATCCCCGCCGCTTACGACAGCTACGAACAGCTGCTCAAGCAGGAAAAGCCGGACTGCGTGTACATTTCCGCCACCTGCGACGCGCACTTCGACCTGGCCATGCTCTGCGCAAGATACGGCGTGAACGTACTGTGCGAAAAGGCCATGTTCACCTGCCTTTCCGAGGCGGATAGCTTTTTCCGCTTAGCGGACGAAAAGGGGATATTCTCGATGGAAGCGCTGTGGAGCCGCTTTCTGCCCGCCAACCTTCAGGCGCGAAAGTGGATCGCCGAAGGCAGGATCGGCACGCCCGTTGCGGCTGAGATGGGCATAGGCTTTGCTGCCGCGCACGACCCGGAAAACCGGTATTTCAGCCCCAAACTCGGCGGCGGTGCGGCCAACGACCTGACCGTGTACGGCCTGCAGCTCCTGACCTGGGTGCTGGACCGGCCCATAACCCGGGCGCGCGCGGAAGCCGTTCCCGCATTTACGGGCGTGGACGCCACTTCAATGGTGCTTCTGCGGCTGGGCGACGACGTGCCCGCGCTGGTAAGAAGCAGCCTTATGGCGCCCGTGGACCAGCAGCTCGTTGTATACGGCACCCTGGGCAAGCTTCTTATTCCCCGCCCCCACTTCGGCGCAGAAGTGTTCCTGACCGGACAGGACGAAACGCAGAACCTGCACTTTAAGGACGAAACCACCGTCAACGGCTTCACCTATGAGGTGGAGGAAGTCATGCGCTGCGTGAAAGCCGGGCTCAAAGAGAGCCCTGTGGTCCCCCACTCGTCCACCCTCGCCTGCTGCAGGGTGTTCGACCTGATCCGCGAAGAACTGCCCAAAGCGTAAGGAGGCGGTCAGGTGAAGTACAGATTTATCGACGGGATAGACAAGCCGCTGTCCTTCCTCACATACGGCACGCCCCGCACCGCCACCGACAGCCGCACCCGTAAGGAGGCGTTCGAAAGCTACGACCTGGCGTGGGAGGCGGGGTTCCGCACTTTCGACACCGCCCACTCCTACGGCGAGGGCGAGGAAACGCTGGGTTTGTGGCTCCGCGACCGGGGGCACAGAGACGAAGCCGTGATACTGGACAAGGGCTGCAACCCCGGCCAGCACGGCAGCCCCGACGTGATGAGCGCCGCCCTCATACGCCAGCAGATAGAGCAGTCGCTGCTCAGGCTCAAAACCGACCGGGTGGAACTGTACGTGCTGCACCGGGACGACCCCTCCGTGCCCGCGGACGGGATAATCTATGAGCTCAACCGGCTCAAGCGGGAAGGCAAGCTCATCCGCTTCGGCGCGTCCAACTGGACGCTGGAAAGGATAAGCGCCGCGAATAATTACGCTTCGGCGCACGGACTGGACGGGTTCAGCGCCGTAAGCCCCGCGTATTCCCTGGCGGAATACATACACGATCCATGGGGCGGCAGCGTCGCCCTGTCCGGCGAACAGCAGGCGGAATACCGAAACTGGCTTATGCGGGAGCGCATCCCCGTATTCTGCTATTCCGCCCTGGGGCGCGGCTATCTGTCCGGCAAGTTCAGGACCGACGGCGGCGCGCCGATAGAAGACTGCATCGGCAAAGGCTCCATAATGGAGCACGACGCGCCCGTCAACCGCGCGCGCCTCGCAAGGGCCGAAAAGCTGGCGGCTGAAAAAGGCGCCGGCGTGGCGCAGGTGTGCCTCGCCTGGCTGCTTAAACAGCCCTTTGATATATTCCCGATAGTGGCGCCGTCAGGCTCGGAGCACATAGCCGAAATCGCCGCCGCGCTCGATATCGAACTGACACAGGACGAATGCGAATGGCTGCTTAAAGGAGGACAGGATGGACCGTAAAACTCTTGGCCGCACCGGCATACAGGTCTCCACAGTTTCTTACGGCGGCATCGTGTCCGCCGGGTACTATTCCCGTGTCAATTACCCCGAACTGGACCAGGCGGCTTCGGACCGTTTTGTCGCCTACGCGATAGAGCACGGGGTCTGTTACTTCGACGTGGCGCCCTCCTACGGCAACGCCGAGGACCAGCTGGGCTACTCCCTTATTCCGTACAGAAACGGCATTTCCCTGGCCTGCAAGACCGCGAACCGCGACCGCGCGGGCGGGGAAAAGGACCTTATGAATTCCCTTAAACTGCTGCACACCGACCATTTCGACGTGTACCAGCTGCACGGCGTGTCCTCCATGAGCGACGTGGAAAGAGCCTTCGCGCCCGGGGGCGTGATGGAGCTCATGCGGGACGTAAAGGAAAAGGGCATCGCTTCCCATATAGGCTTTACCGCCCACAGCGAGGACGCGGCGCTCAAAATGCTGGAACTGTACGACTTCGACACGGTGCTGTTCCCCTTCAACTGGTTCATGCACATGGAGCACTCCATGGGCGCGCGGCTCATAAAGGCGGCCAAGGCGCGGAACATGGGCGTGCTCTGCATGAAGGCGTTCATAGAGCGCAGGTGGGACAGCGACGCCGAGCGCGCGGCGTCAAAGTATCCCAAATCCTGGTGCAAGCCCATCGACACGGCGGACGAAGCGTTCGGTCTGGCAGCCATGCGCTACGCGCTTAACCTGGGCGTGGACACGCTGATCCCGCCCGGCAACTTCGACAGCTTCAGTTTCGCGGTGGAGCACGCGGACGAATGCCTGGCGCGTCCGTACAGCGATCCTGACAAAGCCCTGCTGGAAGCAAAGCTGCCCCTCGTCAGGGGCAGGGAATTCTTCTGACCGGTAACCGGGCACGAAATACGGAGGAAAAGCATGAAACAAGCGTTTTTGAAAGCCCCCTGGCTGGTCGAGATACGCGACACGGAGCCCCCGATTATCGGCGACGACGAGGCGCTGATAGACGTTAAGGCCTGCGGCATATGCGGTTCCGACCTCAATTCCGCACAGACGGCGGAGGAGTTCAAGCCGTTCGGCCACGAGTTTTCCGGCATAGTCGCAAAAGTCGGCTCCGCAGTCAAGACCGTACGCGTCGGCGACAAGGTGGCGGTGGAGTCCTCCAGCTTCTGCGGCAAGTGCGACATGTGCCGCAACGGGCATCCCGAACTGTGCCGGGACAGGTACATTTTCGCGCCCCGCTACAACGGCTTTTCCGAACAGGTGGCCGCAAAAGCCGGCGCCCTGGTGGTATTTGACGGCATCTCCTTCGAGGAAGCCGCGATCGTGGAGCCCATGGGCGTAGCGATGGACATGGTCGAAGTCGCGGACATACGTTTGAACGACAGCGTGGCGGTGTACGGCGCGGGCCCCATCGCCCTGCTGGCAGTAAGGCTGGCAAAGCTGAGAGGCGCAGGCAAAGTCACCGTGCTTGCCCATTCCCATTCAAAGGCGCGCGTGCGCCTGGCCGGGTTTTACGGCGCGGACCGTATCGTCTATACGGACAAGCAGGATCCCGCCGAAGCCCTGAAAGACGAACGGATCGACCGCGTGCTGGTGACCACTCCCCCGTCCACCCTTTCTGACGCGGTGCGCTTCGCTTCCTTCGGCGCAGTCATAATCATGATAGGCATAGCCAAGACCAAAGAGGAGAGCCAGGTCGCTTTCGACATCAACCGCATGCACTTCAAGCGCCTGCAGCTGCGCTTTTCCTACGCGTCTCCTGCGCTGTTTTTCCCGCTGTGCATCGACATGATCAAAAACGGGCTCGTGGACGTGAAGCCGCTCATCAGCCACCGTTTCCCCCTGGAGCAGATGGACGAGGCCATAAGGACCTGCCGCGACGACAAGGAAAACGCGGTCAAGGTGATGATGGTCAGATAACAAATACAAAAGAAACCCCCGCCGGCAAACGGCGGGGGCTTTTGCTGTCTTCAGCTATGACAATCTGCGTGTCTCCGGCTCATTCCTCCGGCAGGCAGGGCAGATGAAAGCGCATTACGCTCTTTTCGGTGCGCCACAGGTCCGGGCAGGTCGTGTCCAGCCAGGACAGGGGCTCTGCCGGCTCCCTGACGGCGCAGGCGGTCCTGAACGCCTCCGCTACGTCCCGCTTCTGCTGTGCCGTTACTGTGTCCGGGTCGACGGATACGAACATGGGCGTCCCGCTTTCCGCGAGCAGCCTCAGCCACTCCCGGTTCAGTTCCCAGTCTATGTGCTCGGTCACTCCCGCGCAGTCCGCGTCGCACAGATAGAACGCGCCGTGCTGCGGCATGCGCAGCGCCAGGGTATTGACGCCCATCCTGCGGGTCCGCTCCCACTGCCTCCCGCTTGTGTCGTCGCCCGTGCGCTGAAGTTCGAACAGGCCCGCGCTTAAGTGGGATAGGGTGTTGCAGCCGATTATCACCGTGTCTTCCCCCGCCCCGCGGCGTATGGCGCGATACATGTCCAGTATTATCTCCGCTGTGGTCCTGCTCTGGTCGTAAAACCGCCAGCCCTCGTCCGTAAGCGAAGACTCCATATACGGCCCCCAGCGCCCGAATATGTCGCAGGTGGTGAAGTCGTGCTTGAGCAGCTCGTATCCCCACTTTGTCAGCGTTCGTGTCATGTCTTCTATCTTGTTAAGGACTTCCGGGTGGCTGGGGTCGAGCACGGCAAAGCGCGCGTCGTTTATGCGCCTAAGCCGCATATCTTCCGGCACCTTTTCGACGGTCACCAAAGGCCGGTACCACTGCCCGGGGCGAAGGCCCTGTTTTTTTATCTCGGCCGCCAACCCTTCCATGTCCGGGAAATCGGCGTTGCCGCAGTGCCACGGCCCGCCGTTATAGGAAGCAGTGTGGCTCACCTGCCAGCCGTCGTCTATCACCAGATACGGGCGGACGGGTATGTCCCCAGCCAGCTCCTTAAGCAGCGCCGCGTCCTTAAGCACCTGGCTGCGTGAACTGCGCCCGTAGGCGTAATACCAGTTGTTGCTGCCGCAGACATAGCCTTTGGGCAGTCTGGGGCTATCGCACATTTTAAGGCAGAACTCCTTTGCCGCCGTAAACGCGCTCTTTTCCGAGCCGGCGCACATGAACACGAGCTTTGCCGCTTTAAGCGTCCTGCCGCCCAGGATAACGCCCATGGAGCCGTTCCTAACGTCTATGCACAGCGTGACCGAGTATCCGTCGAGTTTCCACCAGCACATGGCGTTCGCCCCGGTCTTTACGCCGAAGCCGTACGTGCCGCCCGCGTGATGTATCAGCGTATACCAGGGCATCACCCTTTCGGGCACGACTCCCCGCCATTCCAGGTCGCCGTATCCCCTCTCCCAGGCGTCGGAATACACTTTGGCTCCCTTCGGCACGGGAAACTCCCACGTCAGGAAAACGCGCTTTACGGGCGTTTCGTCTGCGGTCAGACTTACTTCCGGCCCGTATTCTCCCTGTGACAGCGCGAGGCGGACGTCCTTATACGCGCATTGCCCGTTTTCCGGGCGCAGCTCTACGCGCCCGCCGTCCGTCTCAAGCAGCACTTTGGGGCAGGTGTCCAAAACAGCGTTCATAGGCTCTCCCTTTCATATAAGTATTTGCTTATCCTTGTCAATGATACCTTTTTGATTCCGGGGTGTCAACCGCTTGCGCCTCAAGTCCGCTGCGGCGTTAACGCAGGAAACTCCATCCGGTCCAGTTCCCTGCTCAGGTTCCGGAAAAACGCGGAGATGTGGATGCCGTCCACCAGGGCATGGTTCGCCAGCACGGTCACCGGAATGGTCGTATTCTCCTTTTCCGCAAGCCGGCCGTCGATAATGACCGGGTAATTCTCCGTATGGTATTTTCCCCAAAGCAGGCTCGGGATCGAAAACTCCCTGTTCGGAAAAGGCATCGTGACCCCGCTGTAGCTTATCCACGGCACGCAGGACACGAATATCTGGCTGAGCACGTCCCCTTCTTCCGTAAGGTGCTCGTCTTTCAGCGCCGCCTCCTGCTTTGCCTTTGCCTCGGTAAGATAGTCTTCAAGCGTTTGGTCCGCGTTCGCCGTGCAGTACCTGTATGTGCCGTCGGGCAGCGCCACCGTCCAGGACGGGCTGCAGCGGTCGTACATGACTATTCCCCCGTCCGCTATGCGCTGACGGAATTCCGGCACGCTGTTCGCCGCCTGCACCGCCGCGTACTGAAAGCACAGAAAAAACGGATATCCCGCCGCTTTCAGCCGCCTGAGCCACACGGTCACGTCCACCTGTACGGTCAGGCTCACGAACGGGTTCTCCATGGCCAGAAAATGCTCAAAATGCTCTTTCCTGGGATAGACCGACATATCGATGTTCACTCGTCCCATACTTTTCTCCGTGTCATGCGTGTTTTCCGATACTTTATATCGACATTGTACCATATCATCGCCTCCCGGTAAATCGTCCGGAGCAAAACTCTTGCGCGATCCGCCGTTTTAGTATACAATTTCCGGTAAGCGAAAACACTTTTCCCCACTTTTGTTTTCAGGAGGACAAGTATGCTCAGGTCAGACGAGATCAACATCCGCGACCCCTTCGTGTTGCTCGACAACGGCACATACTACCTGTACGGCACCCGCGGCGCCACCTGCTGGGGGCCTGCCTGCGGCTTTGACGTGTACACCAGCGCGGACCTGGAAAACTGGGAAGGCCCGTTCGTGTGCTTTGAGAACGACGGCAGTTTCTGGGCGGACCGCAACTACTGGGCTCCCGAAGTGCACGTCTGGCAGGGCGCGTACTACATGTTCGCCAGTTTCAAAAACGAGACCCGCTGCCGGGGAACCGCGATACTCAAGGCGTCCTCTCCCCTGGGTCCCTTCGTGCCCTGGTCGGACGGGCCCGTCACCCCGGCGGGCTGGGAATGCCTGGACGGCACGTTCTACGTTGACAAAGCCGGAAAGCCTTACATGGTGTTCTGCCACGAGTGGGTGCAGATAGGCGACGGCGAAGTGCGCGCGATGCCGCTTAAAGACGATCTGTCGGCCCCGGACGGAGAACCCAGGCTGCTGTTCAACGCCTCACAGGCCGCCTGGGCAAGGCAGGTGCACCATTCCTCCGGCATGGTCGGATACGTGACGGACGGGCCGTTCATGTGGCGAGACAGGGAAGGCAGGCTGCTGTGCCTGTGGTCCTCCCTATCGCAAAGCGGCTACACCCAGGGGCTGGCAGTCTCGGACAACGGTGAGATAGACGGCAAATTCACCCAGCTGGAACCCCTGTTCACCGCGGACGGCGGCCACGGCATGCTGTTTGTCACCGCCTGCGGCAAGACCCTGCTCACGCTGCATTCCCCCAACGCGCACCTTCAGGAACGGCCGCGTTTCCTTTCCGTACCGGATTTTCTGTAGATCCGTTACATTGACAAAAAAACCGTTTGGTAGTATACTTATATTGTCTTATTTTGCGCCTGTGCGTGAACGGGCGCGATGGAGAAAATCAAATAGGAGGTTTCTTTCGATGAAGAAATTCATGACCTACCTGCTGCTGGCAGCCATGCTGCTGTGCTCAGTGGCCATTCCCGCCCTGGCCGAAGACAAGGCTGAAGGCTGGAACAACGTGAACGCCGAAGGTTACGTTTTCCCCGACTACAGCGGCGAGACCCTGTCCTTCATGTGGTGGGGCTCCAACACCCGCGCTGAGATCACCGAAAAGGTCGTTCATCTGTGGGAAGAGCACACCGGCGCCAAGGTCGAGTTCGAGTGGTATGACGGCGGCACCTACTGGACCCAGTTCCAGGCCAAGATGGAAGCCGGCACCCTGCCCGACGTGTTCCAGATGGGCAACAACTGGCTGACCTACTACAAGACCATCCAGCCCCTTAACGAGTTCATCGAGGACGGCACCATCGACACCACCGCTATCGGTCCCGCGATGATCGCCACCACCGTGAACCAGGCCAACGGCGACGTGACCGGCATGTCCAACGGCACCAACGCCCGCTGCTTCGCCTACAACCCCGCCATCTTCGA
>JAFWUC010000021.1 GCA_017518705.1 Clostridia bacterium | reverse complement strand
TCCACTGTCCGCCTTTTGTGGTATACGGCATCCAGTCGACTTCCCGCGCCTTCTTTACGCCGTATGCCATTTTGCGCGCGAGTCTGTCGCTCATCTCATTAAGCCAGGCTTTGTCGCCGAACGCGGCGACGATGTCAAAGTTGGACATTTTCAGCTCCTTTCGGGCAGTCGGTTCGCTAAGCGGAGTCGGCCGTCAGCCTTTCACCGCGCCGATCATGACGCCCTTTACGAAGTATTTCTGCAGGAAGGGGTAGATGCACAGTACAGGCACGGTAGTTAGCACTATGGCCGCGTATTTGATGGACTCGGCAAACTCGTTCACCTGGTCGTTTTCCGTAGCGGCGGAGTTCAGGGTGTTGGAGTTGGCGATCAGCACCGCGCGCAGTATGTTCTGGATCGGCAGCTTGTCGTTGTCCTTCAGGTATATGGACGCGTTGAACCAGGCGTTCCAGTGCCCCACGCCGTAGTACAGAAGCAGCACGGCGATGGTTGGCATTATCAGCGGCAGGATTATCCTGAACACGATGACCAGGTCGTTCGCGCCGTCTATGTACGCGGACTCCGACAAACTGTCCGGCACAGCTTCTATGGCGGTGCGGCAGATTATGGAATTGTACACGCTTACGGCGCCGGGCAGTATCAGCGCCCAGAGCGTGTTGTACAGCCCCAGGTCGCGGATGTTAAGGTATGCGGGGATCATGCCGCCCGAGAAGAACATGGTGAACATTATCAGGAACAGTATCGGCTTTTTCAGCAGCACGTTCTTGCACGAGAGGAAGTAGCCGCAAAACAGCGTGAGCACGATGTTGATCGGCAGCGAACCCGCCATCACTATCATTATGTTCTTGTAGCCGCTCAGCAGCAGCGGATGCGTGAACGCCAGGCGGTACGCGCCGATATTGAACCCCACGGGCCAGAACAGCGAGCCCTGGTGCGTGAGCAGGTATGTGTTCTTTGTGAATGACGCGCAGATGACGAAGTACATGGGATACAGCGTGAGCACGCACAGCAGCAGCAGGACGACGGTGTTGATCGTGTCGAAAATGTTGTCGCCTGCGGTGCGTCCGATCAGCCTGCTCTTCGGCGCTTTTTCTTTTATCATACCGTGCCTCCTTAGAACAGGCCGCTTTCGGTCGTCTTTTTGCTCAGGTAATTGGTCAGCACAAGGAACATGACGTTTACCAGAGTGTTGAACAGTCCGACCGAAGTGGACAGGGAATACTGCTGGTTGACAAGGCCCATGCGGTAGGTGTACGTGGAAAAGACGTCCGCCACCTCGTAGGTGCTGGTGGTGTACAGCAAAAGCACCTTCTCGTAGCCTACGTTAAGGATCGAGCCCATGCGCAGCACGAAGAGCACCATTATCGTGGGCAGTATGCCGGGTATCGTAACGTGGATGATCTGCTGGAAGCGGTTGGCGCCGTCTATGCGGGCGGCTTCATACTGTTCCATGTCTATGCCCGAAAGCGCCGCCAGGTAGATGATGGAATTCCAGCCGATGTTCTGCCATATGCCCGAAATAACGTAGATTGGGCGGAAGGCGTTGACGTTTATCAGGAAGTTCTGCCTTTCTCCCCCGAACAGCACCGCGATGTTTGAAAACAGGCCGTCCTGCTGGCAGTAGATGGTGATAATGGAACAAGTCACCACCAGGGAGATGAAGTAAGGCATGTAGGTGATGGTCTGGACTACCCGCTTGAATTTGGTATTCTGGACCTCATTTATCATAAGCGCCAGCAAAATGGGCGCCGGGAATCCGAACGCAATGGACAGCGCGCTCAGCGTGAACGTGTTGCGCAGCAGTCTGAAGAAATAGGGATCGTTAAAGAACGCCCTGAACCACATAAAGCCCACGTAATCGCTGCCTGCGATGCCGCGGGTGGTCTTGTAATTCTTAAACGCGATCACAAGGCCGTACATGGGTTTGTACGCAAACAGCGCCAGATACACCAGTACGGGCAGTATGAGCACGTATTTCCATTTGTTGAGCTTGTAGTCCCGGGAGATCTTATGTCCCAGGGTAAGCTCCTTGCCTATGCCGCGTGTGACCAAAAGCGTCACCACCTTTATTCTGCTTGGAGATGGGTGTGTTTACGGAAAAATGCATAAAGGAGGGGGAAGCGTTCCCCCTCCCGTAACTGCGGATCAGCGGGCCAGGTACCTGTCATAGCAGTCCTGACGGATCTCAAGGATGCGGGGCAGGTTGTAGGTTTCATAGTTGGCCAGGTAGGCCGCCCAGACTTCGTCATCATCGATGTCCAGGTCGCCGTTTACGAACTTGGCGAAGGACTCGCTGGCGTAGGTGCCGATGTTGGATGCGTTGAGCAGGCTGAGCTCATCGTTTTCGGCAACGGTGAAGGTGGTGCCGTTGGGCCACTTCCAGCCGGAGGAAACCTCGGCGGGCACGGAATAGAACCAGGTGTCGTTGGCGGCTACGGCCACGGGGCTGTTCTTGAGGTACAGCAGCTTGGTGGCCTGTATGCACGCGGCACCCCAGGTAGCGCCGTTGTACTTGGTCATGGGGTCGGTATCGGTGTCTTCGGTCACCAGGGGCAGGAAGGCGGGCTCACCGTTCTCGTCATAGTCCCAGGACACACCCTGCACGCCGAAGTTCCAGTAGAGGAAGCCCTCCTGGGTGTAGGCGTAATCCAGCACCTGCAGGCACAGCTTCATGGTCTCTTCGTCGGCGGTCTTGCTGATC
>JAFWUC010000020.1 GCA_017518705.1 Clostridia bacterium | reverse complement strand
TGAACGAGGTGCTGGCGGTAATGGTGAGCGTGGGCGATGTGGCATTGTTGTCTTTAGTTACAGTGATTCCGGTAGGCTTGGTGATGGTTATCTCTCCGTCTACCACTACGGGGATGCGCACCACGCCCGCAGTAGTGAACGAGGTGCTGGCGGTAATGGTGAGCGTGGGCGATGTGGCATTGTTGTCTTTAGTTACAGTGATTCCGGTAGGTTTGGTGATTGAGTTCAGGTCGACGGTAGCCGCCACCTGCTCAGATCCCCTCAGGGCTATGATCTGTGTAGTGCAGCTTCCGGCTTTCGCGGCGGACGTGGTGCCGGGGAAAGTGTACCCGTCCGAAGTGAGCGTGACGGAATAACCGTCGGTAAGGTCTACGATCGAGATCTGGTCTGCCGATTTGATGGCCATATGGTTTCCTCCGATATTTGATTGCATAAAAAGACCACTGACCGTTTGATCAGTGGCTTTGCTTTTATTGTGGAACGGTACTATGTCCGAATTATCCCATGCCGCCGATGAGCAGCGCGGCGTTCCTGTACAGGTCCATCATATGCTCCTGGGCCGCGTCAGGATCCGCCGGGTAGATAAGCGAATACAGTTTTATGTCTGATTCACACAGGTAGTTGAGGGACATGCTCCAGGCGGCTATGAGCGTCCTTATCTCCCTGCCCGCTGTCCTGTATACGGCGCTCACCGTGTCGTCCACGGCGGTCTTCCAGTATTCCGCGGCTTGGGCGAATGCGCCGTTAGCATCCGTGTCCAGCAGCGCCCGCGTTTTCGCCATCGCTTCGGCGGCTGGTCCGGCGTAGTGTTCCACCACTTCACTATTGCAGCCGTTCAAGGCGCCGACCTTTCGTCCGCTGACTTCAAAGCTCTCGGATGCGTCCAGCGTCTCATGCCCGCCCATCAGACTCGAGGGCAGCCGTATGGGGGCAGTGCTCTTTACACAGCACATCTCGGCGCAGCGCAGGCGCATAAGTTCCGCCGCCTCTTCGTCCCCGAACAGCGCCTGGACGGCATCTGCGTACTCAAAGAATGCTTCTTTGTCTTCGCTGAGCGCTTCCGCGGCGGCTTCGCCCGCTTTTTCCGCCATCTCGGCGTACAGTTCTTCTATCTCTCCCTTCCAGAGCTCCGCGGCACCCGCCCAATCGCCCGCAAGTGAGAGTTTTTCAGCAGCTTCGGCGGTCTCAATATGCTCGGAGCAGGTATGCAGGGTGTATTTTGCCTCGTTGCCGCTCAGGCTCTCCAGGGTCAGGGCGCAGTAGTCTCTGCTCCTCTCCGGCAGCTCCGGCTCCTCTTCTTCCTCAGGCTCAAACACTTTGGGAACATAGGCCCTTAATGTGACCACGTTGCTCTTGCACAGGATCTCGCCTTCCCGGTCTGTGTCGTCTATATCATAGCCGTAATAGCAGATCGACACGTCGCAGTAGCCCCGGAATTGCGGGTCATCCGGTGTCGCTATGATATGATCTGTTACATGGGATTCAGGGCTGTCCAGCTCTTCGTAATAATAGTACAGAGAAGTCAGATGCTTTTCCGACCGTGTACCTTCAGGCTCCAGACCGCCTACGTAGATGTTTCTGTCGCCTTCTCCGGATACGTCGCTGTTCAGCCAGACAAGCCTGCACAGTTGCAGCGGGATGTTGCCGGTGTTGGTCACGGTCTCCAGGGTGTCCAGATAGATATCGTAACTGGCTCCGCCGTAGTTGTCCGCTTCCGATTTTGACTCGGTTATTTTATCTTCCGTCGCGGATAAGGTCAGCGCCGGGTGCGGGTCGTCCGGTACGGGGTAATAGCCGATGCTGTACACGGTCTCTTTATCCACGTCAACGTTCACCAGCTTGTAAGACTCCGGCAGCCCTGAGACGCTGTTTGACCAATAGTAGTAGATACCTTTCCCCTTTTCGTTTTTCAAAGGCAGGTCGGTCATTGTGTATTCCCAGCCGTTGCCGCCGCTTAACGTGACCGTCGTGGTCTCGGGATCCCCGTGGGATGCTTTGAAATCCACCTGGACCTCAGCCGGCCTTAAGCCTGCCTTGTCGTCATCGTCGTCCCAAATTATCCTTGCCGTACTGTAGGTCTTTCCGCTGCCGCCGCCCTTGATGGGAAGCGCTTCCGTTTTGGTGTGGGAGGGGTCGCGCCTACAGGTATAGACTATTTCGCCCTCATCCGTCTCGGTGGGCTGCTTGGTTATGACGCCGCCATCCCAGTCGTGTCCCAGGGGCTTGTCGTTGCCGTTTTCGGAATGGGCACCGCAGCGTTCACATATCCAGTAAAACACGCCGTAGTGTTCGCAGTCCGCGTAGCTCACGTATACCTTTTTGGAGAACTTATGGCCCAGCGCCGGCAGCGGCTCGGTCTTTCTCGCCCCGCAGGAACATACGTATACCGCATACCCGTCCTTTGTGCAGGTAGGCTCCACGCGGCTTTTCTCCTTCCAGGAGTGGGTGTGGGGGCTGTCAGCGAGCGCGGAGGGCAGCGCGCCCAGCAGCAGGAGCAGGGAAAGCAGTAAGGCTGCAACACGTTTGACCGTCATTTTGCGTCTCCTCCCTTTAATGTCGTGCGGGTCAGGTATGCGCGCCGGGGGCCGTATCGCGCGTTTTCGCCCCGAAGCGTCCTATGCTTTATACGTTTTAGAAAGGCCTTGTGTCAAAACCGCGGGACCGGCGCCCGGCAGTTTTTGTGCTTTGTAACGTTTTTATTATAGCATACGCGCGGACGGTTGTCACGCCGAACTATGGCGTAAAGCCCAACTTCTACTCCGTTATCAGCTCGCACATGAACGTGACCTTCACGTCCACATCGTTTGGCGACAGGGTCAGGCAGAACCCGTCCTGCGAGAGGCGGGAATCCGAAGCTGAGATGAC
>JAFWUC010000019.1 GCA_017518705.1 Clostridia bacterium | reverse complement strand
CTGACGTATCATCTGAGGAATGCCAAAGCCAATGGGGTAACAAAAGAAGAGATTGCCGCCATGATCACCCACGCGGCGATGTATGTCGGCTGGCCCAGGGCCTGGGCCGTGTTCCGGCTGGCTAAGGAAGTATGGAATGAGGAGGCCCCCACGCTTACGGAAAAGGAGAAGTATCAGAACAGCATCTTTTTCCCCGTCGGGCAGCCGAACGACGCGTACGCACGGTATTTTATCGGGCAGAGCTATATTGCGCCTGTTTCCGTGACGCAGGTGCCGGTGTTCAACGTTACCTTTGAGCCGGGCTGCAGGAACAACTGGCACATCCATCACGCGAGCAAGGGCGGCGGGCAGATGCTGATCTGTGTCGGCGGGCGCGGATACTATCAGAAATGGGGCAAGGAGCCCGTCGAACTGAGACCCGGCGATTGCGTGAATATCCCGAAGGGGATCAAGCACTAGCACGGCGCGGCGCCCGACAGCTGGTTCAGCCATCTGGCGATCGAAGTGCCCGGCGAAGACGCCAAAGCAGAATGGCTGGAAGCCGTTTCAGATGAAGAATACGCTACGTTAAAGTAAGGAGGAAGAAGTTATGAAAAAAACACTTGCCATGTTGCTCAGCATCTGTCTGCTGACCGTTTGTATTCCTTTGGCCGCTGCTGAGGAAAGCACTGAACCTGCCGGCCACATTCTCGTGGTGTATTTCTCCGCCACCGGCACCACGCGGGGAGTGGCGGAAAAGCTGGCGGAAGGACTTGGAGCGGATATTTACGAGATAGTGCCCGAAGAGCCGTATACGCAAGACGATCTTAACTGGAACGACCGAAAGAGTCGCACTTCGATCGAAACGGACGATCCTGCATGCCGCCCTGCCATAGCGGGTGAACTGCCGGACCTCACTTCCTACGACACCATACTGATCGGCTACCCGATCTGGTGGGGAGACGTGCCGCGCATTGTTTCTAATTTCGTCGAAAACGTCGACCTGACTGACAAGACCATGGCGGTGTTTTTCACTTCGGGCAGTTCGGGGCTTGGCAACAGCATGAAGCACCTGGAGCAGCAGGCCGGCGCGGGCACCTGGCTGGAGGGCAAGCGGTTCACCGAGCACGCCACCGTTGAAGAACTGACGCAATGGGCGATATCTCTGGGCATCGAGCCCTGAACGGAGAAAACAGCATGCGGGCAAAGCGAGTAAAGCACATAGTAGACATCATGCTCGGTTTGGGACTGCTGATGCTCATGTCTTATCAGGTGTGGGGAGAAGCCGGTCACGAGTGGGCGGGCATGGCAATGACGGCATTGATGATCCTGCATCAGATACTGAACCGCAAATGGATCGCCGCCCTGTTTAATGGCAGGTATACTCCGCTGCGCATCACGCAGACATTCATAAATGCCGCGCTGGTGATCTGCTTCATACTGACAGCCGTCTGCGGAATCAACATGAGCGTTCATGCCGTTCCGTTCCTGTCGGACTTCATGCGCGCCTCACTGGGGCGCAGACTGCACCTGACACTGTCCCACTGGTGCTTTGTGCTGATGGGGCTGCATCTGGGGTTGCATATCCCCGCACTGCTCAAAGGGATCAAAAGCAAGCGGGTCCGGCGGATAGGTCTTTGGGTCTCCATACCGGCTGCCGGCGCCGGACTGTGGCTGTTCCTGCTGAACAGGTATCCGGATTACCTGTTTTACCGGGTGCCTTTTGCATTCATCGACTATGATAAAGCCGCGGCCCTTGTGCTGCTGGAGGCGCTGCTGATCGCCTTCTTCTGGGTGTTTGTCGGAGCGCAGCTGCCCGGGATCCTAAACCGCAAGACACCCGCGAACAAAAGCTGACCGCGTTCGTCTGCATCCTGCTGGCGATAGCTATTGGTGTGGGTCTGTTCGTCGCATTTTCGGCGGACAGCGGGGACGACGGGTATGAAGCTGCGGCGCCATGGAGCGCTGCAGGCAGCGATGGATCGGTCCGCGCGTCCGAACCGGAAACGCCTTTTCCGAGCGCAAGCCCGGCGGTCACCGCTTCTGACAGCGAAGCAAAGCAGGTCGACGACGGCTTTGTATGGATAGACGGCGTTTCGTTCCTTATGGGCAGTCCGGAAAGCGAAAACTGGCGCATTGAGGACGAGACTCTTCACAAGGTCACCGTATCCGGCTTTTGGATAAGCCCTTATGAGGTCACACAGGCCGAATATAAACGCCTGACGGGCAGCGATCCCAGCAGTTTCAGCGGCGAAAACCTGCCGGTGGAAAGCGTAAGCTGGCTGGATGCCGTCAGATTCTGCAATGCGATGAGCGCCTATGCGGGGCTGACTCCCGCCTATACCGTCAGCGGAGAGACCGTGACCTGGGACCGCGCCGCGGACGGTTACCGCCTGCCCACCGAAGCCGAATGGGAATACGCGTGCAGGGCGGGCACGACAACGCCTTTCAACACCGTTCACTCGACAGGGCCGGATGAAGCCAATTACTACGGCCATTATCCCTACGAGATCGAAGAAAACTACTTTGACGATTCCGTGCTGGAAACCCGCCCGGGCCGCTATCGCCAGACCACCGTTGAGGTCGACTCTTTCGAACCGAACCCGTGGGGGCTGTACAATATGCACGGCAACGTGAATGAGTGGTGCTGGGACCTGTACGGAGAGTACGATACCGAAAACACAGCAGACCCGACCGGCGCCGCGTCGGGCACGCGCCGCGTCTATCGGGGCGGAGGGTGGAACGACTTCGGCAAGAACCTGCGCAGCGCCTACCGCGCGGCGGGAGAACTGGACATGGTCTCTTTCAATCTGGGGATCCGCCCGGTGCGAAGCGCGGCGAACGCGTTAAGCGGCACGGTATCTACCGTAAATGCGGCAGATAAGCCCGAGACCGGAGGCAGAATGCTGATCGCTTACTTCTCCTGGAGCGGGAATACCCGGGGTATCGCCCGGGAGATCCGGCGGCAGACCGGCGCGGATATATTTGAGATCGAGCCGATCCCGGCATATTCGGATAACGATAACACCGTTCTTATGGAGGCGCAGCGGGATCAGCACGATCAGGCCCGCCCAGCGATAAGCGATCCGCCGGAGAGCATCGCCGAGTACGATGTGATACTGCTCGGCTATCCCAACTGGTGGGCATCCATCCCGATGCCGATAGCGACATTCCTGGAATCCTACGATTTCAGCGGAAAAACCATACTGCCCTTCTGTTCGCACGGAGGAGGACGCTTCGGCCAGAGCCTGACGGCGATCGCCAAACTTGCTCCGCAGGCCGTGATTGCGCCGGGGCTGTCCGTGCACTATTCAGGCGGCAGCAAACTGGGGGAGGACATCAGAAACTGGCTGGATCTGAACGGCATACAGACCATTGAATAAAAGCATCATGCCGCAGAGGCGGATGCTAATAAGAAAGATCTAAGCGTATTGGTTGAGTGCGGTCTGGTGTCTTCTGATACATATCATAATCCGGTACACCCCAAACCGCTCGCGCGGCAGAAAAAAACATTGGACGGCAGTGTTGACTGCCGTCCAATTCTGTCCGGAAACGGGATCATGCTTTGACCGCGCCGGAAGTGATGCCTTCGATATAGAGTCTGGAGCTGAAAGAGAACATGACTACCAGAGGCACTGTGGCCATCACAAAGCCCGCTATCATGGCGCCATAGTCGGTCATGCCGGTCGAGGAACTGTATGTCTGGATCGCCACGCTTATCACCTGCTTGGTATTGGATTCGATCACCAGCAGCGGCCAGATGAAGTCGCCGTACAGGCTTATCATGTTCATGACCACGAGGGTGGCGAGAATGGGTTTTGCCAGCGGCACGGCGATGTAGAAGAAGGCTTTCAGCTCCGTAGCGCCGTCTATACGCGCGGACTCGAACAGGGAAGCTGGCTGCGCGGAAATGAACGTGCGGCACAGATACATGCCCATTACCTGTCCGCCGGAAGCCCAGGGCAGCCACAGGGCGAACCAGCTGTTTTTGAGTCCCAGGCGCTGTATCAGCTTGTAGGAAGGTGTGAGGGTCAGCACGCCGGGCACCATCATAAGCGCCAGCATCATCATGAACAGGAAGTTCTTCATCGGGAATTCCAGACGTGCGAACACATAGCCCGACATCGCGGACAGCACCACTATGAACAGCGTGCCCACGGTTACGGTGATAACGGAGTTCAGCATGTTTCTGAACAGTTGGCTCCATGCGGCGTCATAGTTCTTCCACTGCGGGGGATTGGGGATCGCCCAGAGGTTGGAATAGAACTGAGACTGGCTTTTCAGCGACAGGAACAGCATAAGGAATATGGATATGAAAGCCAGCACCACGAACAGTATGGTCAATGCCGTGATGAATATCTGGAAGGACATAGCCCGCGCCTTGCGCTGCCTGCGCTGCTTTACAACGATGTTCGATATCTGCGCCATATCACCGCGCCCCTTCCTAATTCAGCTCCTGCGTCTTCATGCGCAGGTTGATCATGGATCCTATAAGTATCGCTATGAACATAAGCAGGCCCATGGCACAGGCGTAACCGTACTGGCCGAACTTTGTGGCCGCGTAGTACAGCTCCAGTCCGGGCACGTAAGTCGATGTGCCCGGTCCGCCCTGGGTGAGCAGGTACACGCCTCCGTAATCCTGCACCGTGCCTATGAACGTAGTTATTATAAGCATTTTGAACTGGGGGGATATGAGAGGAAGGTGGATGTGGATAAAGTTCCACCAGGGATTGCTGCCGTCCACCTTCGCCGCTTCGAACAGATCTGCGGGGATATTGATGAGCCCGCCGTAATACACCAGGAAAGCGAAACTGTTGACCCAGGGGAAGCCCATGCATATTATCGCCCAGAGGGCCGTGGAGGGGTCGCCAAGCCATGAACGCTTCCATCTGCTTAAGCCCACCGTTTCAAGCAGGCTGTTCAGCGCGCCGATGTTGGGATCGTATATGTTTTTCCACATCAGAGTGGATACGACGCCGGGCACGACCATTGGCATGACCAGCAGCAGGCGGAACCAGTACCTGCGCCGGCTGCTCTCGCCTGTGGAAGTGCGCATGGCGAACACCAGCTCGGCAAGCAGCAGCGGCACCGTAAGGAGCTTAAGGAAGGAACATGCCATCATTATCAGCAGGTTCTTCACACCCAGCAGGAAGTAGCCTTCTTTGAATATTTTGATGAAGTTGTCAAAACCGATAAAGTTAATCTCGCGCATCGTCTTGGTGGCGAGGCTCCAGTCGGTAAAGGCGTAATAGAATGCCTGGAATACGTTGTAATAGTTGAATATGAGTATGAGTATCATCGAGGGGGCGAGCATCAGGTAAGCTACCCTGTGGCGGTACATGGACCTGAAAAAGTGCACCGCCAGGCTCCTGCTGCTTGGGAAAGTGGAGATGAGCGCCGCCGCGCACAAAAACGCGAAAACTATGATCAGCACAAGGCTCAGACTGTTAAGCGAGGACATCAGGCCGATATTATCAAGTTTATGAGTGGAAAACTCGAACAATTCGGGAGACAGCGTCACCACATAGCTCACGTCGTCGCCGAAATACACCTGGGAAATGTCGTAGGTCTGCCGGTCCGTAAAGTGGGTCTTGCCTTCGCCGTCCAGTATATATATGTCGCCTTCGCGCGTGCCTGCGGCGATCCAGCGGCCGTCATCGGATACGCCTACCGCCTTGCCTTCGCCCACCAGAGGCACACTGAAAAGCTGATTCAATTCTGTGTCATATTTTAAAAGGTTGCCCTTTTCGTCTATAGCCACCACTTCGCCGGTGGCAGGGATAACGGCTATAGAGCGTACTTCGGTACGCGCCTTGCCGGAAGCGATGGTGTTGCCGTCCAGGTCGATCTTGGTGAGCCTGCCGCGGCTGTCACCGTAATAGATGCTTTGATAGTCGGTGTCGAAACGGGCACCCAGCGCTTTCTGCTTGAGCGATACGTTCATCAGTTCGCTGCCCGTATCGATGTCGAGAACGTAGATGGTGTGCTTGCTGGCGCTCACGTTGGCTGACACGAGCAGGCGCCGGCCGGCAATGTCGTAGTCCATGTCGTACACCTTGCCGCCCACGTTGTAGCTTTTTAGCAACTCGCCGCTGTGCGCGTCAAAGATGTACACGTTTCGGTCCTGAGAACCGATTATGAGCCACTGCTTTTCGGCGTCGTAGCGCATCGCGCCTACGGAGCCGTTTATGGCATATGACCAGAGCATCTCACCGGCTTTGTCAAAAGCCAGCACGGTGTTCTGGTAAGTGCCGAGGTACGTCGTACCGCTGTCCTCGGCAACGAGAATGCGGTTGTTCTGCAGGCTTTTGCCGTACTCGACCATACTGAAAATGTTGGTCTGTTCCTTTGTATACAGCCTGAGCGCCACCGAACAGATCAAAAGCAGGACAAGCGCCGCGGACACGATAAGCATGGCACGGCTGAACCTGCGTTTTTCATTTTGTGAGGTATCGGGCCTGCTCACAACCACATCAGCTCCTTTACTAATGAATGTGCGCTGCGGAGCGGTTTTGCCTTCTCCGCAGCGCACGGGTTAAGCGTTTATGCGATAGGTTTCAGCCGGATCAGTTGCCGGTAGGCTCGTTCTGGGGATTCTCCAGGTCGTTCATGGAGATCTTGGAAGAAGCCATTACGTCGGGAGCATACTTGGTCTGGTTGGCCTGATGCTGCGCGGCCCACTCATCCACGGTGATCTTGCCGTTGAGCAGATCCATGGAGTAGGTGTACCAGGCGCGCAGAGCCTCCTGGTTATCGCCGATACCGCGGGCCAGAGCCTGGCAGAAGCCCTTCTGGCAGTTGCCGATATAGGTGATGTTGGAGAACATGGTGGCCAGTTCGCCTTCAAGCTCGATGCCCTTTACCAGCGGCAGACCGTCGGGAGTTCCGCCGGCTTCGATCAGGGCGCTCAGGAAGGTGGAGTAGCCTTCGGGAGAGGAGTAGAACATCATGAAATCGACGACCATATCGTCGTGGTCGATGTCCTTCTTGATGGCGGACAGGAAGCCGGTAGCGACCTCGATGGTGCGGGCGGGAGCTTCGATGCCTTCGCCTTCCATGCTGGGCATAGCGAAGGTGCCCAGGCCGAACTTCTTCAGGCCTTCAAGGGAGGTGGTGGAGCCGTCGGAGTTGTCCAGCGTTACGGCTTCGCCCTTCTCGATGGTGTCCATGGTGTTGAGGTAGTCGCCGAAGAACCAGGAACCGTCAAGCCAGATAGCGGCTTTGCCCTGATAGAACAGGGTCTTGGCGCCGGTGCCGTCGGTGCCGTAAAAGTTCTCGCCGCCGGCGTACTTCGGGAAGATCTTGGCGAAGTTGGACCATACGGTCTTCATGCCTTCGCTGTCGGCGCGGATGGTGCCGTCCTTCAGGAACGCTTTCCAGAAGCGCACGCCGTTGTTGTTCACGTTGGCGCCGTCATCGTTGTGAGGATCGGTGGGATCGTACACGAACTTGCCGTCGATCTCGGGATCGTAGCAGTAGTCGCCTTCATGGGCACGAACTATCTCGATCTGGCTGCGGGTGGTCTGGTCGGCGTAGCACTGCGCGATCCAGCCCATCTGGTTGGCCCAGAAGGAGTTGAAGGTTCCGGGAACCGCCAGGGGCTGATAGCCGGCCGCTTCAAGCTTCTCGCACACGTCGATGAACTCGTCCCAGGTCTTGGGGGGCTGTACGCCTACTTCGGCAAAGATGTCGGCGTTGTAGAACCACAGCACCTGAACACCGGTAACGGACACGCAGTCCCACATACCGGAGATGACGTCCTTGTTCTGCATGTCGAAAGCGATGGCTTCGTTCCATTCGCCGTCGTAGTAAGGATCATCGTCAAAGGCGTAATCGAAGTAGTTGATTACCTTGTCGGTACGGTCGGAACCTGCCAGGTTGCCGTAAACGATGTCCGCCTCGGGCAGAACGTCGTCATAGCTCTGGAACTGGGCTTTTACCCAGTCGGCATAGCCGTCCTGCGGCTTGAGGTCGACGACGACGTTTACGTTGGGATGCTTCTCCATGTAGGCTTTGCCTACCGCGTTCCAGGCGGCTTCCACGCCCTTGGCAGAGTACAGGCTGACGGTGATGGTGCCGGCGAAATCGTCTTCCGCAAAGGCGGAAGTGACGCCGAAGAGCATCATGAGAGCCACTGCCAGGGCCAGGATACGCTTAATGCTGGTCTTCATGAAATGGGTTGCCTCCTTGTTTTATTTGTGGGAATTCTTTCCCTGCATGTAAATATTACAACAAAACAGAATACCGTGTCAAGCAATATTGCCTAATTTTGATAAAAACGTTGCTCATAATCTCTTTACAAAAGCAGGCGGCGGGTATATGATTAGCGTAGCTGCGGTGTCGGCTAAAACGAATACGGGTAGGTGACGCCTCAAATGAATAAGAACGACAGTTTCGGCGCGCTGTACGCGTCGGACGATCTGAATCGGCTGCTGTCGGGAGAGCCCCAGACGGGTAAACTCAGGCCGGACCGGGTGGTGGGCTGCTTCTATTTTCTTACGAGTGGAGCATACAAGACCCCCACGCCCGAACCCTGCAACATATCAAAGGTCATGCTCGAGACCCCGGAGGCGCTTAAAGATCTCGGGCACCCCGCATGGGGCACGGGCTCAATGTACTGGGACGAGCCTTTGTTCGGGTTTTACTTCCAGACGGACAAATGGGTGCTCAGGCGGCACGTCAAGCTGCTGACCCAGGCGGGAGTGGATTTTCTGGTGTTCGATACCACGAACCGCCTGACCTTCTGGCCTCAGGTGAAAGCGCTGTTGGAAGTGCTGGACGAGTACCGGCTGGAAGGCTGGGACGTGCCGAAGGTGGCGTACTACACCAACACGCGTTCCGGCGAGACCGTGGACGAGATATGGAAAGACCTGTACAAGCCCGGCCTGTTCAGCGAGCTCTGGTTCCGCTGGAAAGGCAAGCCGTTCATAATCGCCGACCCGGAGGAGTGCACCCCCGAACAAAGGGAGTTTTTCACTTTCTGCCTGCCTCAGTGGCCCACCGAAGCCATGAAACGGGGCGGCTGTCCGTGGATAGATTTCGAGCGTCCCCAGAGGGCGTGGAAAAACGCGGAAGGCGCAAACGAGATAGTGCCCGTAAGCGTCGCCCAGCATCCGAACCTCAGTTTCGGCGACGGCGCGTTTTACGGCGATCCCGTTCCGAGGGGGAGGGCGTACCGCAATGCGGGAAACGACAAGACTCCCGAAGCGCTCAAATACGGCTACAATGTGGCTGAGCAGTGGGAAAGAGCGATAGAGCTCGACCCCGAAATGGTGTTTTTTACCGGCTGGAACGAATGGACGGTGGGCCGCATACAGGGCGACGATCCGCGCCCGGTGCTGCTTATAGACCAGGCGGACAGAGAGTATTCCCGGGATGCCGAGCCTATGAAAGGAGGGTTTTTCGACAATTATTATATGCAGCTGTGCGATTATATCCGCCGGTACAAAGGTTCTCCCGCTATGCCGCCTAAACAGGGCAAGTGTGCCATAGACATAAACGACCCGTTCAGCCAGTGGGAGCAGCTGCCGGCTTACTGGGCGATGCCTTTCGGCACCCTGCCGCGAAAACACGAGGGGCACGGGGGAAGAATGTACGAGGACAATACGGGCCGCAACGAGTTCGAGTGTCTCAAGGTCGCCCACGACGACGAAAACGTATACTTTTATGCCCGCACCCGGGAAGATATAGTGTTCAACATGTTCACCAAGTGGATGCTGCTGCTCATCCGCGTTGAGGGCAGGCCTTACGCGCCCGCCTGGCACGGCTTCCATTATGTGGTGAACGACATAGTGCTGGACGGGAACACCACCTTCGTGCAGACCTGTCTGGGAGGCTGGCGCTTCGGCAAAAACACCCGCGCGGCTTACCGGAGGGCGGGGCGGGAACTTATGATCCGCCTGCCCAGAAAGTATCTGGGCATCGAGGAAGACGGGTTTACACTTTCGTTCAAGTGGGCGGATCATACGGGCAGCAATGAGACGATAGAGGACTTTTACCTGCACGGGGACAGCGCGCCTTACGGACGCTTTTCCTACATATACAGGGCTGAATGACGGGGAAAGGACGGCCTGAAAATGAGGATCACGGATATTGAAGCCACTCTCGAAAAAATAATACTTTACGCGGATTTTGAAGGGGACGCATGGGTCAGGGAAAGCGTGCCCACCGTTGCGGAAAAGCCCGGACGTACTCTCGCGGCAACGAAGGCTGAAATAAGGAACGGCACTATCGAGCTGCCGCGCTTCGACGGCGAAAGGGACCGTATCTTTTCACGCTACGATGTGTTTGCGCGCGGAGAACCCGCAGAAGGCGTGCATTACGTTACCGTGACCGCTCCCGGCGTTTCGACGGATGAAAGCGACTATCCGCAGCCCGAAAACATAAAGACTTTGGGGCTGCCGCGGGAAATGATGCTGAAGTACCATGTGGGGCAGGGGCTCATGAACATCAACCTGCTCGCGCTCATGGCTGCGGCTGAGAATGAGGATACGCTGGACTATTCCTTTAACGGCAAGGTATATCATGTGCGCAAAAGCGCGGTGGAAGAGATCGACAGGAACATGCAGGCAGCACCCATCATAACCATGATACTGCTGAATTCGCCCCGCCTGTTCGGGTCAACACGCGAAAAGGCGCTGCTTGACGCCTGCCTGCATCCCCATTACGACGCGGCGTGCCCCAATGCCTACATAAGCGCCTTTGACATGGTGACCGAGGAGGGGCAGAATTATTACGCGGCGTTCGTGTCGTTCCTGGCCGAAAGGTATACGCGCCCTGACCGGAAGTACGGCCACGCGGCGGGCGCCATCATTTCCAACGAAGTCAACAGCCAGTATGTGTGGGGCAACGCGGGAGAAATGCCGGTGGAAAAGTATACCCGCGAGTACGCCCAGGCGCTGAGACTGGCATGGCTGTGCGGGCAGAGATGGTGCAGACACTTCAGGGTCTACATTTCCCTGGACCAGTTCTGGTGCGGCATGAACTTCGATCCGTCCCAGAAGGAACGCTTTTACAGCGGCCGCCGCATGCTGGAACTGCTGGAGGAATACTGCAGGGAAGACGGAGACTTCCCCTGGAACGTGGCGTACCATCCGTATCCCGAAGACCTGCGCTGGCCCGATTTCTGGCATGACCGTGCGCCCGACTTCACTTTTTCCACTCCCAAGATAACCTTCAAAAATATGGAAGTGCTTGAAGCGTTCCTGTCCCAGAAGGCGTTTTTATACAAGGGCGCGCCCCGCCGCATAATCTTCAGCGAACAGGGCTTCAATTCCCAAAGCGGGCCCCTTCAGTCGCTGACCGAGCGCATGGCGGCGGCAGGATACGTGCTGGCATACATGAAGGCGAGAAACATGAAGACCGTGGACATGTTCACCCACCACGCCACTGTCGACAACCCAAGGGAATTCGGGCTAAACCTGGGCATGTTCCGCTATGACCCGGATGCAAAGTATCACATGGGCGAACCCAAGCCGATATTCGCGTCTTTCGAGGCGATGGAAACGCCCGCGGAGGCCGAGACCGTAAAACAGGCGCGTGAGTTCATAGGACCGGAGCTTTTCGACTTCCTGCTCGACCCGCCGCTGGTCTACGGCGAAAGGGACACCTCCCAAGACGACGCTTTCGGAGCGTAGGAAATGGTTCATAATAGCGTATGTGAGCCGATGCTTCGCCACTGCCGAAAATAATGAAAGTTCGCCGGATGCCTGCGCGGGAAATGCCGTGCAGGCGCATTTGGCGGAAATGAAATGACCGCAAAGCACGATGCCTATCGAAGGGATCACGATGTACGGCTAAACAACTATATTGGATATGATAAAAATGAGCGGAGGTCATGAATAAATGGACAAACGACTGCGCGATGTGCTGGAGGGTCGGGAAGGCAACCATCTGCTGCCTTTTCTGTGGATGCATGACGGACATCATGACGAACTCCCGGAGCTGGTTGGGCAGATATATGACAGCGGCGCCCGCGCTTTCTGTGTGGAATCACGTCCGCACGAGGGCTTTTGCACACAGAGCTGGTGGGACGATATGGATGTGGTGCTCTCTGAGGCAGAAAAGCGCGGTATGAAAGTGTGGATCCTGGACGATAAACACTTTCCTACCGGATATGCCAACGGGCTTGTAACAAAGAAGTATCCCGAACGCCGCAAGTGGCAGCTGGCGGAAGATCATGTGGATGTGGTCGGTCCCGCGGCACAAAGCGCGGTGCTTGTCCGATCGGATGAAGAAAACATACTTATTGGCGTGTTTGCGTACCGGCGAAGGGAAGAAAACGAGACATTGGACGCGGAGCCAAGCGATCTTACGGCATCCGTTAAGGGCCGGTATGTCTATTGGGATGTGCCGGAAGGCGTATGACGCGTGATGGCTCTGTACAAGACCCGCCGCGGTACGACGCAGCGCGACTACATCCATCTGATCGATGCCGATTCGGTAAAAGTGCTCATAGAAGCGGTATATGAGCCGCATTACGAGCATTACAGCCGGTATTTCGGCAATACGATCGCAGGCTTTTTTTCGGACGAACCGAGTCTCGGCAACTGTCAGACGGTAGGCAGCGCCGGCGATGTGAGCATGAATAACCAGCGGCTGGGGCAGCCGGGGCTGGCGTTGCCCTGGACGGATGAACTCCTGGCGCGGCTGAACGAGTCGATCGGTGCTGACGCAAGAGGCCGCCTGGCGGGACTGTGGTACGAACAGGGCGACGGCACGTCGGAGATAAGGCTGGCGTATATGGATGTGCTGACGGCGCTTTGGCGCGAACACTTCAGCTACCAGCTGGGGGAGTGGTGCCGCGCGCACGGCGTGGAATACATCGGGCATATCATTGAGGATATGAATGCCCATGCCCGGCTGGGATGCAGCGGCGGGCATTATTTCCGCTCTCTGGACGGTCAGGACATGGCGGGGATCGACGTGGTACTGCACCAGATCATTCCGGGACTGGCTCATTACCGCCACTCGATGATAGCCGCGACCGGTCCGAGCGATCCCGGGTTTTTCGATTATGTGCTGGCAAGGCTGGCCGCTTCCCTGAGCCATATCCAGCCGAGGATGAAGAACCGCGCCATGTGCGAGATCTTCGGCGCCTACGGCTGGGCGGAAGGCGTTCCCATGATGAAACGCCTGATGGATCATATGCTGGTGCGGGGAGTGAATCAGTTCGTGCCGCATGCGTTCTCGCCGAAGTATCCCGATCCCGACTGTCCGCCTCACTTCAATGCGGGCGGCTGCAATCCGGGATTTGCCGGTTTTGTGAAGCTGATGGAGTATACCAACAAAGCGGCGCATCTGCTGGAAGGCGGAACGGAGGCAGTCAGCGCAGCGATCCTGTATCATGCGGAGGCCGAATGGTCCGGCAGAGATTACATGCTTACTCAGGAACCGGCAAAACGCCTTTATGACGCGCAGATGAACTATGACATACTGCCGATCGACGCGATAATGGAACAGGCGTATGCGGAGAACGGTGTTCTGTGCGTGCGGGAAATGCGATATCCCGCTTTGGTCATACCGTATGCGGAATGTCTGCCGGCAGCTTTTCTTGAGAAGCTGGAGCGCCTTGAGGCACAGGGCGCAAATATCGCCTTTATCGACGGCCGCCCGGAAAGCTGTTCCTGCGGCGAAGTGATACCCCTCGACAAACTCACAGACTACATTCGCAGCATCGGCGGCGCCGACGTACAGCTTAAAGAACCGTTCCCGCTGCTCAGGCAGGCGCATGTGAAACGTGACGGGTGTGATGTATTCATGGTCGTGAACGAGTCTATGGAGAAGGTGTTTGAAGGCACTCTGCTTTTGCCCGTTAAGGGCGGCGGGGTAAAGATCGATCTGCTGGGCGACGCCTGTTATGCAGTCGAATCCAAAGACGGCAGCCTGCCGCTCAGACTGGAACGCGGGGCATCCGCGATACTGCTTTTCGATGCCGATTCCAGCAAGGATTTCCTGCCGGAGCGTTCACGGACGGATGCGGAGCAGGTGGACGGACCGTGGACTCTCACTCTGAGAGCCGCGCACGGCATGCCCTGCGACAGCACGCCCAGACGCATCGAAGCGCTGTACAATGTGACGGGGCCGCAGGGTGACGATGCTTTCTCCGGCTGGATGAAGTACGACGCGACTTTCGAGACGCAATTGAGCGAGGCTGTGCTGGATCTGGGCGAAGTGGGCGAATGCGCCCGGGTGCGGCTAAACGGAAAGGATCTTGGCATCCGTATCCACGCTCCGTACGTGTTTGATATCTCAAAAGCGTGTGTCAAAGGGAAGAACGAACTGAGCGTAGAGGTGACGAACAGCCTTGTCCATCAGCAGCCGGATATGTGCTCCTATTACCTGCAGATACCGCCTTCCGGTTTGCTTGGACCGGTAAGAATAATCGGGACCAAATAGGGGAAACCTGGTCCGCTGCGCCAGTAGCCGCATAACGCAATAAGCCCGCATTCCGCTGCTTTCGAGCCGGATGCGGGCTTTGCTTAAGAAGAAACCGTATATCCGTCTCGATTTTCTTTACGGATGCGCACCCGACGCGGTTTTATGGTATAATCTGTTCAAGTGTTCAAACGAACTGTTTGAAATGAGCGCCGTTATGGATCTGGCGAAAGCGATAAAGGAGCTTGCCGTGAACTTTGAAGCGTGTCACAAAACGCTTTCCGCAATGGGTGACGAAACGCGGCAGCATATCATCCTTGAAATGATGCGCATGGATTATCACGGTTCACGCGTGCCCGACATTACGGAAAAGACGAATCTTTCGCGGCCTGCGGTATCCCACCATCTGCAGATACTAAAGGATGCCGGGATCGTGAAAATGCGCAAGGAAGGCACCATGACATATTATTACCTGGATCCGGACATGGAGTCCTTCACCCGTTTGAGCGACGCGCTGCTGCAGGCTGTCCGGATCTGCGAAAATCTGCCCGACCGCAGCGGCAGGGAATAACGGTATGATCGAGAAAGAATTGTTCGGCAGCTATTCGATCGATGAAAAGAAGCTGCGGGAATACGGCTTTCAGCCGGACGGCAGCGCTCTTGTCTACGCGCATGAGCTTCCCAAAGAAAACTTCCGGATCGTCATCACCTACGACCGGGCGTTTTCCGGAAAGATAATCGATCTGGCTTTCGGGGAGGAATACGTAAACTTCCGGATGGAAGCCGCCGCGGGCTTCAGTGCCGGGATACGGCAGAAATACGAAGCCTTGCTTCTGGACATTCGGGACAAATGCTGCAAGTACCAGTACTTCCGGACCGGGCAGGCGAGACGGATAAACGAGTACATATATGAAACCTATGACGTGATGCCGGAATTCCTGTGGCCCAATATCCCAAGTTATGCGGCTTTTCGCCGGAAACAGGGCGGAAAGTGGTTTGCCGTGATCGGCAGTGTTCCGCGCTGCAAGGTGGATCCGCTTTCCGCTTCCGCGCAGGATGTTGAGGTGATCAACGTGAAGGCGGGCAAAGCCCAGATAGGCACCCTGCTCGCCCGGGACGGCATTTATCTGGCCTTTCACATGAATAAAAACAGCTGGGTCTCGATCATATTCGATGATACGCTCCCCGATGCCGACATCCGGAGCATGGTCGACGAAAGCTATGAAAGCCTGTAATACGGAGGAAACAAGATGGGACATTGCAGCTGGGCGTATGTGAATGAGAGAGAAAGACAGTATCACGACTCGGAATGGGGCGTCCCGGTGCATGACGAGCGAAAGATGTTCGAACACCTGACGCTGGAAAACCTGCAGTGCGGGCTCAGCTGGGACCTGATGCTGAAAAAGCGGGAGATATTCCGGAAGTGCTTTGATAACTTTGAATACGACAGGATCGCCGGCTACACGGAAGATGACGTGCGGCGGATCCTCGGCACGGAAGGCATGCTGAGATCGGAACGCAAGATCCGCGCGGTCATCAACAACGCGCGGTGCTATCAGAAGGTCAGACAGGAATTCGGCAGCTTCTGCGATTATCTGTGGGCATATTCGGACGGCAAAACCATCGTTTACGAAGGCCATGCCGAAGGGCGCGTACCGGTCAGCAACGGCCTGTCCGACAGGATAAGCAAGGATCTGAAAAAGCGCGGCTTCAAGTTCATCGGTACTGTCACGGTCTATTCTCACCTGCAGGCTTGCGGGATGATCAATGATCACGATTCAGAGTGCCCCTGCTTTCATAGGATCAACGATCGGCACCCTATCATCCGTTTGAAACCTGAAAACGAAGCCCGCCTGATGACGCTCAGGAACATGCCCGAACAATAAACGCTTAATTTATCGGAGGAATTACATATATGCCGTTCGAACAGACATTCCATCCCCAATTCCGGGATGCCGATGCAGACGGGCTGATCGGGCTGAAAGGCGCCATGCATTATTTCCAGGATATCCATACCTGGTTCATGCACAGCATCCATAAGGGCAATGACGAAATACCGGAGAAATACGGTTCCGCATGGGTCTATACCTGCTGCCTTGTATCGCTTTCGCGGAAGATAGATTATAACGATCAGATCACGCTTAAGGCATGGATGGAACCTTACCGGCAGCCCGTGCTGGTCAACATAGACATGCTTCTTTATCAGCACGGCGAAGTTGCCGCTATGGGAAAGATCGAAAACTGCGTATTCAGCCTTGAACGCCAGCGCCCCCAGCGGCTGAGCGCCATTGAATTTCCTGATGGTATCCCGGAAGACATACCAAACAGCATTCCGGATTTTATCCGGCTGGACAAGACTGCGGAAAACATGACGGAAAGATATGTCCGCACGGTACGTTATTCGGATATCGACAAAAGCAGCCATATGAACAATCTGCGCTATATCGATATGTTCCGGGATGCATATGATAAAGAATTCTGGAATCGGTTCGGCGCAAGGCGGATGGAGATATGCTTCCTGTCGCAGTCCCGGGAAGGAGAAACGCTTTCCGTTCGCAGCCGCAGGGAAGATAACGCCGTATATATGGCTGCGGTGCACGCGGACGGGCGGCTTGCCGCCGTCTGCCTGTTCTCAAAATGACTTTCCCGCAGGAACGGTGTAAGTATAAGACTTTATGACAACAGCCGGCCGGGGATCGTGCCCCGGCCGGCTTTCCTGCGCATTGTGTTTTATTTTTTCATCAGCGGCGCGCCTGCGTTCCATGCTTTGCCGACCTGCTCGCCGGACACGTAATATCCGTGTTTGAACTGGTCGAAGATCAGCGCGTTCAGCTTGTTGGGATCGACCTTGTCCTTTTCGTCCAGTACAGCTTCTTCGGCGGCGACATTGACGATCCTGCCGACGATGGCATACATGTTTTCGGTATTGATGACTTCAGCCAGCTCGCACTCCATCACGACGGGGAATTCGTCTATGACAGGCGCGTTCACGTATTCGCTCTTCACGGCGTGATAACCCGTGCGCTCGAACTTGTCGTCCATCTTGTTGCCGGAAGCGATACCGAAGAAGTCGGCAACATCCATATGGGCCTTATCGGCCAGCGCGACGGTGAAAGCCTTCGTCTTGAGCAGGTTCTGAGTCGTCTTGTGATCCTCATCGATGAACAGCGCGATCTTATCCATGGCGCAGATCATGCCCCAGGCGGCATTCATGACATTGACCTTTCCGGTCTCGTCATACGCGGCCACCATTAGAACAGGCATCGGATACACAGCCTGCACCACACCCAGGTTTTTCTTCATGAAACTTCCTCCCAAATACTGATTGCCTTTTAAGCGTATTTATGATATCATATGCCTGAAGAGAAAACAAGTACAAACATTTATATAAGGTACTTACCCGGAGGTAAGCGTGGAAACGAAACGGATCGAAGAGGCTGATTTTACGGCCACCGGATACAGCTATACGCTGTCTTTGATCGCGGGAAAGTATAAGCCCATCATCCTGTACTGCCTGATGGAGTATGAGCCTGTGCGTTTCAATGAAATGCAGCGTTATCTTGGCAAAGTCGCGGACAAGACCCTTAGTCAGCACCTGAAGGAACTGGAACGCGACGGACTGATACACCGCGAGATGTATCCCGAGATACCGCCCAAAGTGGAATATACACTGACCAAACGCGGACATTCCCTTATGAAGGTGCTTGATCAGCTGTGCACCTGGGGAAACGAAAACCGGCTCTGAGCAGCAAGCAGCGATCAGGATTTAGTTCGGGCATGGTTCTTTGGCAAATATGAGTCGGCGCGGGAGAAATGAGAGCGGCAGGCAGCGCAAGGGTATTGCCCGAGCCGCCCGGATGACCGTATGATCATAGACAGAAACACAGGAGCATCGGCGCTTCTGTGCTTTTTATTCGGCGGCCGGCGCGGCCGCTCTGTTTTCATCAAAGCGGGGCTAAAAAGGAAGGGAACGGGGGAAACGATACGGGCCGCACGTTCCGCCTAAACCATGGGTTCCCTGTCGAGAATGTCAGTGGTGATGGCAAGAAAATCCGAGGTGTGCGGGTATTCCAGCATTTCGGGATGCCAGCTTATCGCCCGGCGGACGGTCTCGGCGGAAATGGAGATGGCGGCAAGCATGCAGCCGCTCTCACGGATGCGGGATATGTTCTCTTCGCTGAAATCGGCGGTGTAGGCAAAGCAGCGTCTTGCGAATTCGGGGACAGAGGAGAGCTTTTCGGCGGTATAATTTGCTGGGTTGTCTATGAAGCGGGCGCCAGGGTCGATGCTTAGGATGCTGTTGATCGCGGCGGCTCCCGAGGCATTGGTCGCGTAGACGCACCGGCCGCGCATCCCGAAAGCGCGCACCATGCGCGCGACGGTCTTAGCAAAGGCGGCGCCGTTCTTGAGGTCGATGTTGATCAGCATGCCCGTGCGGTAGCAAAGGGACAGCGCCTGCTCCAGGGTTGGCATATACTGGATGCCGTAGGCGTCTTTGCGATCTCATATTTCACGAGGCTGCCTGAGGCGTCAAAGCCCCGGACTACGGGATCGTGACAGACCATCATGACCCCGTCGGACGAACCCCTGGCATCGGTCTCAATCATATCCGCGCCTCGAAGGGCAGCCAGATAAAACGCGGACAGCGTGTTGGGCCGCATGCTGCCCTGCACGAAGCCCTGATGCGCGCTGGTAAGATACGTGTGTCCGATCTTATGCTCGAGACAGTATTTCATGATCGCCCATTCTGCCTTTCAATGATATCGGGTGTGCTGCCGGGAGACGTGCATATCGGCTCAGCGGACCTGGCCGTCGCCACGCACGATGTATTTGTAAGTGTTGAGTTCCTGAAGACCCATGGGACCGCGGGCGTGGAGTTTCTGGGTGGAAATGCCCATCTCGCAGCCCAGCCCGAATTCTCCGCCGTCCGTAAAGCGGGTGGAGACGTTTACGTAGACCGCGGCAGAGTCCACCAGCCGGGTGAAACGCTCGGCTGCGGAAGCATCCCGGGTGATGATGGCGTCGCTGTGCCCGGTGGAGTGCCGTGAAATGTGTTCTATGGCTTCATCCACGCCGCCCACGACCCTGACTGCCAGGATGTAATCGAGGAATTCGGTGTCAAAGTCATTTTCACCCGCCGGGGTGCCGGGGATAATTGCGGCGGCTTCCGGGTCGAGCCGGAGTTCCACGGGCGTAAGGCCGTTTTTTGCGCGGTCTTCGCACAGGCGCCGGCGCAGGGCGGGCAGGAAGTCGGAAGCGATCGAGCGGTCCACCAGCAGGACTTCTTCCGCGTTGCAGACGGAGGGACGGCTGGTCTTGGCGTTTTCTATGATGTTCAGGGCTTTTGCCTGATCGGCGGAGGCGTCGACATATATGTGGCAGATGCCGGTGCCGGTCTCGATGCAGGGGACCGTGGCGTTCTGGGTGCAGCTGCGGATGAGCCCCGCGCCGCCGCGGGGGATGAGCAGGTCGATGAGCCCGGAAGCGGTCATAAGCTCCCGCGCGCTGGCGCGGTCCGTATCCTCGACGAACCCGACCACTTCCGGCGGAAGGCCCGCGTCCGCCAGACCCAGATGGATGGCGTCTATTATGGCGGCATTGGAACGGAAAGCCTCCTTGCCGCCGCGCAGCACCGCGGCGTTGCCGGACTTGAGCGCCAGGACCGCGGCGTCGGAGGTGACGTTCGGGCGGCTCTCATAGATGATGGCGATGACGCCCAGAGGCACGGAAGTTTTTTCGATGATTATCCCGTTTGGCCGCTCCACGCGCGCCAGTACCTTTCCGGCCGGGTCGTTCAGTGCGATCACTTCGCGGATGCCCTTTGCCATCCCGGATATGCGCGCAGGATTCAGGGTCAAACGGTCGATCATGACGGGACCCAGACGGTCGCGGGATGCCTCTATGTCCTCGCTATTGGCGCGCAGGATATTGTCCTGTTCGCTGACAAGGCGCAAGGCGATCTTCTCCAGGGCGAGGTTCTTCTGTTCGGGAGAAGCAGCCGCAAGGACGGGCGCAGCGGCTTTTGCGGCGCGGATTATGTCGATGGTCTGTTTCATATCTGCCCCCTGCCGATAAATCTCGTTCCAACGGGCTTGCCTTCGATCACTCCGTAAAGCATGCCGGGATGTTCGCCGTTCATTATGATCATGTCCGTGCCTGCCTTCATGCAAACGGAGGCCGCGTTCAGCTTGGTAGCCATGCCGCCGGTGGCGAGGGATGATCCCTTCCCGCTGGCGAAAGAGAGGATGTCATCGGTCAACTCCCGCACGACGGGAATGAGCTCCGCGTCGGGGAATTGGCGCGGATCGGCGGAATACAGACCGTCCACGTCCGACAGGATCACCAGCAGGTCCGCGTGAATGCTCTCTGCGACCAGGGCGCCGAGCGTATCGTTGTCGCCAACGGATACTTCCTCGGTGGCGACGGTGTCGTTCTCGTTGATGATAGGAAGCGCATCGAGTTCCAGCAGGCGGAAGATGGTGTTGGTGAAATTCGTGCGCCGTTTTTCGTCCCTTAGATCCTCGCCTGTCAGCAGGATCTGGGCGACTACGTGGCTGTATTCCGAAAAGAGCCGGTCATAGAAATACATGAGCTCGCACTGTCCGATGGCTGCCATGGCCTGCTTGGAAGGCATGTCGTCCGGGCGTTTTTGCAGGTTCATCTTGCCGACTCCCATGCCGATCGCGCCCGAGGACACGATAACGAGTTCGTGTCCGGCGTTCCGTATATCGCTGAGCACCTTGCACAGCTCTTCCACGTGGCGGATGTTGATCCGCCCGGTGGAATGAGTCAGCGTCGAAGTGCCGACTTTTACAACTATGCGCATTACGTATCACTCCTTTGGCGAAGCGTATGTGTTTATATGTATATAATATCACGGTTGCGCGGCAATTTCAAACCCAAGTTTGCGGTCCCGTGAAACCGAAGCCGCCCAAAGCCGTCCGGCTGCCGCTTGTAATAGGATCGGCGCGTCTTTGCGCACTTGACAGGCGGTTTATAATGAACGCGAAGAAGCGGGACACAACAGCGCGGCGGGTTTTCGCATATGCCTTGGGCGCCCGCGAAGGAGGCGGACAGATCATGAAGAAAGTTTTTCTGCTCGGCGATTCCATCAGGATGGGTTATGACGACTTTGTGCGCGACCTGCTCAAGGGCACGGCTGACGTGTTTTACTCAGAGGACAATGGCAGGTTCGCGGGTTACACGTATGTCTACATTCCCCAATGGAAGAAGCTCGCGGGCGAACCGAACGATGTGGCTGTAGTGCACTGGAACAGCGGTCACTGGGACTGTGCGCATTTTTACGGCGACAGCGAGCCGTACAGCACGGTGGAAGAATACACCGTGTGGCTGAGACGCGTGCATGACTGCATACGCAGGAATTTTCCGGCCGCGCAGGTGATCTTTGCCACGTCCACCGGTATCGCGCCGGGGCGCTATGAGCAGATGAGCAGTCCGCGCAGCGACGATGAGATCGCCGCCTACAACAAAGCCGCCGTGCAGGTTATGGCCGAACTCAACGTGCCAGTAAACGATCTGGCATCGCTTGCCGCGGGTTTTCCGCTCGAATACTACGCCGACGAAGTGCATTTCACCGAAACGGGTTCACGCCTGCTGGCCGGTAAGGTGGCCGAGAAGATACGCGAATATCTGTGATGCTGTTGAATCGCAAAGGTCCGGAATAAACACGCATGAATGATAATCGGAGAGCATGGGCGCAGGCGGCTGAGCGCCTGAGAGCTGCGGCCGTATCACAGGGTTTTGCCGGGGAACTGGCCGATCTGATGGCTAGACAGCTTGGAAGCCCCAAAGCCATAGACCGCATGACAGCATACATACGCCAGGCGCATCCCCGCTCCGAAGAGATGCTGGTGGACGAGATGCTGGCGATCTGCGCGGAGATAGACGCGTGGCGCCGGAAAAAAGAAGGCCTGGAAGCGCAGGCGAGCTATACGTCCATGCGCTATTTCGGCGGGTTGGGCGAGGACGACACGGAAGAATAAATGCGGTATCTCATATCTGCGGACGAATGACTGTACCTATCCGCACAGGAAAACCGCGGGGCTAAACAGATCCCCGCGGTTTTATGATGCCTTCTTTCGGGCATAATGCGTACCGGTCCCGCTAATCAACGAACCAGTACAAAAGGCCGTCTTCCATTGCCCGGCAGGCGCGGTCTATTATGACATATACGTTAGGATCGTAGCTCGTAATGATATTGCCGTAAGCTTTGCCGTATCGCGCCCTCGCTTCGGCGCTGAGCTCGCTGTCCGTAAACGGTGCAGTGCCGATCCGGTAACCGACTTCGTTATTGCGCAGGTCCATTTTCGTGTTTTCCGGGTATTTTTCCATCATGCCGAACTCATGCGCGTCGCCGAACTGCCGTGCCAGATCCGGCCCGATGCTGTACGCCATCAGCGCGTTCCACAGGCAATGCCTGAAGGCGTTTTCGCGCGTGTTTTCGGTTTTCCAGCTTGCTCCGAACAGCCCTTCGGTGACCGCGTTTGCGGTATCCCTTGCCCAGGCGACCCGGACGGCGGCCAGGGGATGCGCTTTGACCAGTTCTTTCTCCTTTTCGTTCAGTTCGCCCGGAGCGAACTCGTCGATGAGGCTGTCGACGACTTCGTCCATCAACACGGACAGGATGCTGTCAAGTGCGGGATATGCGCTTTCGGCACAGGCCGCATTTGCCGTATGCGGGATCGGCCGCGCGACGCAACGCTCGCCCGGAGTAGCCTGCGGTCTTAAAGTCATTCCGCTCAGATGTATCGATACGATAAGCACGATAAGCAGGATCTTCTTCATAAATGGTTTTGTTCCTGTCCTGTATATTACGTTTTCGTTTTTGCGGACCGGGGCGCCTGAAAATGCTGCGGCAGATATGCTTTGACGCTGCGCTACACGCTTATATCCGCACGTTCAAGCACGTCGCGCCTGAGTATGCGCCAGTCCTGATCGCAGTCCCAGGCCAGTTCCGCGTACAGCGCCGCGGGGAGGGGGATCTCCTTTTCAAACAGTCCGTCTTCTACGAGGGCATACACTGCAGTGCCTGACTGACCTGCATACAGGCGCATGATGTCCCGGCAGATCTCGCCGTGATCCAGCCATTCTCCCGATATATAGCGCCATATCTTCTTTACGGACGGCAGGCGGGATTCGATCGCCGCCTGTCCGGCACAACCCAGCATTTCAGGGCCTGTTTGATGTTTGAACAGCGGCCAGTTGAGCTGCGTCATGCCTTTGAATACCGCTCCGGCAGCCGCACCAGGTCTGAGAGCAAGGAGCTTTTCGGTAAACTCTTTTGCGGCTTCGGTGTCCGAGACGGTCCCGGCGCACGAATGATAGGGGAATCCGCCGCAGTTTTCCCATATGATCTCCACGCGGGGATCGACCCTGGCTATGACGTCGAGATGGTTTTTTACCGAATCCGCGTGCAGGCCGAACTGCAGCCTGAGCCCCGGGTGCTTTTCCAGCAGCCTTGAAGCCGTACAGTTCACAAAGCCCACCGCCGCCTCGGCGATGAGCACGCCGTCCAGCGTCTCGCGGGACGTTTCGGTAAAGCTCTGGAAGTAAATGCCGTCCCCGCCTATGGGCGCGTATTCCCTTTCGTAGGTCTCGACGATGCGCTGCGAGGCTTCCTCGGACGTGTCCAGACGCATCGTGGTATCCCAGCCCCAGGCGTATCCCCATATGACCCGGATGCCCAGCGTGTGGGCGTAGGAAACGATCTCACGCCCGTTCAGAGGCGCGAAATCGTTCCAGAAGATCACCTCGTTTAACCTCAGCCGCACCATGTTTTCGAGATATCCGCGCCAGTCGTATACCGCAAGACCCCATGTCCACAGGCCGCGGTGCAGTATGCGTGGCGCGCCGGCGTATTGAGCGGGCGGGAGAAAATCGTCCGAAAACAATTTGCGGTAGTAATACGGATTCGCTACCGTGCCGGAGATGGCAGCCCGGGGCAGGTACCGGTGGCAGAAGTCCATAACGCCGTAACCGAGCGAAATGGGGCTGTCGCCTTCTATAAAGACGTGCTGCATCCCGCTCGCGGGCGTTTCGACCTTTATTCGGTACCCGTTTTCGGGAACGCCGTCCTTTCTTACCGACAGATGCACGGTGCTTAAGCTGCCGTCTTCTGCTCCTATGCGTGGCTCGCGGCGGGCATGCCCGCATATCACGCGTGCCAGTTCGCTTAGCACGAAGCTTATCTCGCCGCCGGAGACCCCGTGAAGCCGAATCTGCCAGTCGTTCATAAATGATCACCTGCTTTGTATCGCTCTTTGCCGGGCAGCCCGTAAACGCGCCGAATCTACCCGCGGGTCTCGGCTTTCCAAGTGTCCTTCTCCATGTCGACCTCTATCCGGGTGCCGTCGGAGTAAAGACAGGCCTGCTTCATGCCGTCCGCGCTTAAAAACTCGTGGCGCAGCATCTCCTCGTAAAACAGTTTTTCGGACACTGAGCAGGCGGTTTCCACCTGTCCTATGACGGTCTCGTCCGCGTCTATTGGGCAGTAAACGGGGCTCCCGTTCAGTATCGCGTAAAGATAGGTGCTCTGCCTTTCGGGCAGGCCGCTGCCGCCCTTTTCGCCGGGAAGCCCGATCCAGGGGATCAGCACGCAGTCGTGATGCACCAGGTTGAACAGCGGGATGGGCTTTGCAAGCGAGGGATCGCCCACTTCGTTACTGATGAACGGCGAGTGGTGGCACAGCACCTGGGAGGGCAGTATGCAGTCCAGGGTCTCTTCCGAAGAGGGAATGATCCCGCGGGCGGTAAGTATGTCCAGGCACTCCCTGCGATACATCACGCTTTGTTCGCGGCTCATATAATGCCGGGGATTGAAGCACTCGTCCAGCTCCGCCAGAGAAAACACGTCAAGATACGAGCTGTCAGGCTTGATGCCCATCCGTTCGAGCAGGTTGTAATTCTGCCTTACATATCCCACGGCTTTCTGGGCGCACAGATACGCGTAATTCCCGCCGTACCAGATGTGGTTGTGGGAATGGGAACCGTCCAGGTTCTGCCGCGCTTCGTCGAATGTGAAAAACGCGGTATCGTAGTAATAATCCCGGTACTGGTCGTGTATTCCGAACAGGTAGCCGCATTCCCGTACCGCGTCCATCAGCTTTTTCATGCCCTCGGCGCCGCCCAACCGCGGGCTGGGAGGCAGCGGGGAGGGATGCAGGTTGTCGTATCCGCGGAAACCCCAGCCGTCAAAGTGGGTGTAGGCCTTTTTGAGCCCCTTTTGCCTAAGCTGCCTGATCTGCTCCGCCCTTTGGTCGAACGTGACCCAGGAGTCGTTGTATTCGGGCTCATCCGGCCTGTAATAGCGGGAGTCGGGCGAAATGTGCCTGTCGAGGCTCGTGTGGATCACGGGACAGCCGGGCAGCCGGCCCACCAGGGGATTCAGTGCCTGTTTCGCTTTAAGGGTGACGAGCCGGCCCTTGTCCTTCACGTACGCGCGGTAGCGTTTCGCGATGTCGTTGTAATCGCCTTTGAAAAAACTGTATATCATGCGCCTTTGGTACCTGAGCGTGCCCAGGGACGTGCGCCATATGGGGCTGACCTTGCCGTCCGCGTAATCGTAAGAGGCGTCCCAGGGCGTGTCGTACACCGCCAGGAACGCGCCGCCGGACACGTTCACGCAGCCGAACATGGGCATGTACGCAGTGCGCTCGAATATCTTGCTTTTTTCCGCTTTGAACCCGCTTTCAAAAGGGATCAGTTCGCCCTGGGAGCGGGGCAGGACCGTGTACCCGCCCGAAGTCTGCCACGGGGAGGGGAAATACAGGTATTCGATCTCGCCGGGCTTGTCGCCTTCCGCCCATATCTCGAACGTGAGCTCGCCCGTGGTCTTTTCGGCGCTTATACGGGTATGCAGCTTCATTTCGCTGCCCGGGACAGAAGTATAGTCGGCGTATATGTCGTCACTCACCGCCGCTTCTCTCGCGCTTGCGGCATCCGGCCTGGAAAGCGCAGCGCTGCGCCCGTCCGAAAAGACGACGCAGGGTTCAAGTTTCATGTCCCAGGCGCCGGAAGCGTTCGAGTAAGCGACCGTACCGCTGTCGTAATCCACGTTAAGAGTGTAAGCTTCTCTTTTTACACCAAATTCCATATGCGATCCTCCCGAAAACCGTTCATGCGCGGCTTGCATATAATCGTCCGGATACATTATATCGCCTGGCCCGCGTTTATGCAATGCTGCCTAATCAGGTCGTACGTCCGTTTCGCCGGATGTGCAAACCCGTTAATGGCGGCAGGAGTTTGCGGCGCGCGCGGTGAATTATACTTAGACAGGCTCATAAAAAAGGAGAATGCGGTATGGAAACTATTCCCGTAAGCCTTATTGTGGACGATCCAGCACCCAGGGTGTTTGTGTATTACGAGCACGCCGATACCCGCTTTACCGCCGACGGGCGGCCTCTTGAGACGGAGGTGCCCAATAGCTTTCTGCTCGAATTCGTCTCCGTAATGGAACGCTACGGTCTCAAAGGCAAGTTTTCGGTAGTGCCCATGCCCGGAGGGAGGGGCAACATCGTGCATGGGATCGGCGGCTTTGAAAAGGCAGAGATCGACGAATGGCTCTCGGTCGTCAGAGAAAAGGTGCAGAAAAACTTTTCCGTCTGCCCGGAGATGCTGACCCACGCAAAAGCCGTGGACTTGGAAAACGGCGGTTATTATGACGTGAACGAAAATGTCTGGGCGCGCACCCAGAACGCCCGGACGCTGACGCCGTATATCGCCAAAGCGTTTTCCCTGCTTAAGGAAGCGGGTCTGAGGGCGACGGGCGTTACGTCGCCGTGGGATTTCGGCATAGAGATCGAGGAAGAATACGTGCGGGCGATATCCCTCGCTTACCGGCAGGTATACGGCGGCACAGACTGCTGGTACTTCCTGCGCTCGCCTAGGAATACGCCCGGCGCAAAGCCGTGGCTGGCGCTCAATGAAGACGGACGCAGGGTAGTATCATTTCCCGCAACGACGTCGGACCACTTCTGGCAGTGCATGGACACGACGGACACATCCGAAGAGTACATTTCCCGTGTGGCGGACGAAGTGATCACTTCGGACGGGACAGGCGGCGAAATGATCCGCGTGATCGAGAACGGAGGCTGGCCGATACTGCTAACACACTGGCAGTCGCTGTTTTCAAACGGGCTGGGCACGGGCCTAAAGGCGCTTGGCGAGGTGGCGCGCAGGATAGAGGACCGTCTGTCTTCGCGCGTCAGTTGGATGTCCGCGGAGGAGATAATGAAACTGGTGCTGTCCGAATAGGATTTGGGACGTTTCCGCATCCTTATATTGCCCGCACGCGGGAAATATGCTACAATTGTGCGGGAAACAGCGAAAAGCCAAATGAAGGCATATGGGCGGCAGTTAGCTGCCGGACAACTAGGATGCTTCCCGACGGGAACGCAGGGGGCGGCATCACGGCAAGCCTTAGACCGCTTCGGGCAGAGCGAAGGGCAGACCAAACCGGGCACACGTTTTACCACACATTCCGAGGTTACGATATGGAGAACAACATTCGCGCGAAAAGGCGCGCCCGCAGCCGTTTTCCGGACGGGTTCCGCATACTCAAGGGGGCCAGGGAATACGTAACGTACCCCGAAGACGCCTCGGTGCGGATATGGTATTCGGAAACGCCGGGGCAGTTTGAAAACCATTACCATTCCGCGGTCGAGATCATAATGCCCATAAAGGGCGAAGTAAACTACACGGTCTCGGAATTCAGCTATATGGTCCAGGCGGACGAGGTGCTCATAGTTCCGCCCAACTGGGAGCACAGCCTTTTCATGGACGAAGGCAGCACCAGGTATCTGCTGCTGTTTGAGCCCGACAGCATATTCAACCTGCGGGACATGCAGCAGATAGACGGCATGCTGAAGATCCCCATATACATTTCCGGCGATCCCGAAGCGCAGCAGACCATCAGGGCTCTGCTGATGCAGGTGATAAACTGCTACGAGAAACGGGACTTTTTGTGGAACTCCCTGTGTTACAGCATGCTCACGCAGATGTACGTCAAACTTGGACTGCTGAACAGCGCCCACGGCTCGCCCAGGGGGAATCCGTACCTGGGTCATACGGACCCGGAGATGATCGACAGCGCGCGCCAGTACGTGGACCAGCACTACATGAGGGACATCAATCTTGACGACGTGAGCGCGTTCGTGGGTTTTACGAAATGCTATTTCTCAAGGGTGTTCAAACGCCAGATCGGGATGGGATTTTCGGATTACCTGCGCCGGAAGCGGGTTAGTATGGCTTCCGAGCTGCTGATCCATTCCGGTCAGTCCATAAGCAAGATCGCGGCCAACGCGGGTTTCGGGAGCGTGGCGACTTTCAACCGCGTGTTCCGTGAAGAGAAAAACTGCACGCCTACCGAATACCGAAGGATATACGGCACATGTGACAGATAAGCGGGATGCTTATACAAAACGCAAGGACGCGGAGACGATCCGCGTCCTTGTTTTGCAAGTGATACATATGCGCGAACAGGGGATGGGACAGAAAGCTGCAAGGCGGGTCAGTCTGCCGGCAAAGCGCCGGAGGATCACTTTTCCCGCTTGCACATGAGCGGCACGGGGGAGAAGCCTTCGGGCCTGTCGTACAATTGGCATTCGTAGTCGCCCAGGTGCTTGACCCTAAATCCGTTGGCCTTGTATTCCTCGTAATTAAACGCGTTGAGCTCGTCGATGGCTATCTGATGGAACTTGTCGAAGTCCGGCCACCATTCCCAGCCGCTTCCGAAATCGTTGTACAGATACGCGTCGGCACACTGCTTGCCGAGCTCTGGAGTTACATAGAACGCGCCCATTGCCAGCACGTTGACGCCGTTGCCAGTGATCGCCCTGAAAGCCGCGGGCACGGATTCGACGACGCCGGCGTGCACGCCCGGGCACTTGCTCGCGGCGATGTGGATGCCCATGCCCGTGCCGCAGAATATCATGGCGCGCTCAAATTCCTTTTCTGCGATCATGGCGCCCACGCGCAGCCCGATCCGGTGGAACATCAGTTCCGTATCCTTCGGATCGGAATCGGCTTTGACGCCTATGTCCGTGATCGTCCAGCCCTTGTTTTCAAGGTACTCCTTGATCGCCTCCTTGAGAGGGTAGCCGGCGAAGTCCGCCGCCATGAGCAGCTGCTTGTCCTTGATCAGTTTCATAATTGTATATCCTCCTCGATCCGTTTTGTTCGGGATTGACTGTTTGATCATGCCTCCGATACGGGTATGCCGCGGGGCGCCCGGTCGGGGCAGTGGGGCGGTTTTTACGGTATCAGCTGCTTAAAACGCAGGGTGCCGTCAGGGTTTTGAAACGCCTCGGCGGCGCACAGGCTGCCCGCGTAGCCGCCTTCACCGACAAAACCCATGAAAACGCGGCGGTCCGTTCCGGGCAGCACTGCGGATTTGGGCACGGCGCCGCAGGGTATTTTGTTGTCCTCGGGACACGTCCAGGGGCCGAAGGGCGATTTGGAGAACAAATAGCGGGAGACGGAAGCCATTCCGAATACAAGATAATAATACCCGCCGGCATGGAACCAGTCCGCGCACTCGGGCACTTTGTTCCACTCGGGCGAATCGGGGGTGCACCAGTCGTTCCAGCGCATTATGCAGCCGGCGTCGCGCCACCCCGTTATGGCCATCTCGTCATTTACCAGATGCGCAAGGCAGCCGCTGCCGTCGGACAGCAGTCTTGTGGTGACGAGCATATGATACTGCCTGCCGCAGACAAACAGCATCGGGTCGCGGGCGGCTCCGGGGTCATAGCCTTCGGGAATGGTGAAGAAATCACCGTTCTTTTCGAAATGGACCAGATCGTCCGATACCGCGCAGGTCAGCCGCGAGGGGGAGCGGTCGGCCATCCTTACCGCATACCAGGCGTACCACAGGTCACCGCAGCGTATGACCGAACCCGTGCATATGGAGCCTTCCCACTGCCGGGTTATGGGTACGACCATCGGGTATTCCTTCCAAAGCCTGAAGTCTTTGGTGGCGACGTGTGCCCATTGGTGCGCGCCCAGATGCCACTTGCTGGTGTGGTGATGCCTGTCGTACAGATAAAACAGATGATACAGCCCGTCGCCGCCGGATTCGTCGGAATAGGGCATGCAGTCTCCGATGTTTACGCACGAACGGCGAATTTCGGCAGTCGTTATGCAGGACCTCGGAGACGGCGGCCGGTCGAGTTCGTCCTTAGTTTCAAGCGGCGCGATGACGACCGGGATATCCCCCGTCTGGACGCAGATGTCAGAGAGCAGACAGTTTCCGCAGGGCCACTCCTCGTCCGCAAGCTCTCCGTTGACATAAAGCCCGATGCGGTGCGGATATACGTACAGCCTGACTGCGTCGTCCGGCTCCGCTTCCGCAGCAAGGCGCAGCGGCTCCGGAGAGAAGCTGTAAAACAGCTCGACCGAGACCCTGCCGTCAAAGCCGACGATGCATGCTGCGGCGCCTGAATTGGTTATGACCGCTTGGCCTTCCCGAGCGGTAAAGCTTAATACCATGCCTTCCATATTTTCTGCCGTTTCCGAATTTGCTTCGCGGGTCCGCGCGGGACCGTTGTCAAGAGTTTAATGGAGCTAAAAGTCCTGCCGGTTCGGCGGTTTGCGTGTTTTCGATTTGGTAAGGTCGTAGCTCATGGCCAAAATCGCTTCGATCTCGTCCCTTTGGGCAGTGCCGTCCAGCAGCACGGTGAGCCACTTGTCCTTGTTCATGTGATATGCGGGGAGGAATCCGGGCTTTGAGCGCAGGGAGCCGATAAGTATGGGATCGCATTTTACATTCAGAATATCCACCCGTCCGCCGTTCCTTATCCCGAGCGTGCGGCAGGGGACGTTCATCGTGAGCGCGAACCACTTTCTGTTATCGATATGCCTGAAAACGCAGCTGACATCGTCCATGGGAAACGGATGCTCCGGCCAAACGCTGTATGTATCGAAAATATGATCTTTAAGCTCCTGCAGTGTCATGCGAATCTCCCGTAAATATCGATTCAAAGTATGCCATATGAACCGGACAAAGTCAAGGCATGAACGATTTAAAGCCGGGATCTGGCGAACAATGCGGGCGGTCAGCAGGGAATACAGACGCTTCCGCTGTTTTTTATACCGCCAAACTCCGCAGCGCGCGGCATTGACAAAACCGCCCGTTTCTGATAAAACTGTATCGGGAAAACGAAAGTGCGCGAGGACGATAAAGGGGGACTGAATATGCTTGAGGAACTTTTGCGGGACAGGAACGTGATGCCTGTATGGGACGGGACCGCCGGAGACTGGGAAAGCCGCAGGTGGGCGATCGTTCAGCTGCTTTGCCGGGAAGAATACGGTTTCATGCCGAAAGAACACGATGAACTCACCTGGGAAGAGTCGGCGCCGTCGTCTTTTTGCGCCGGGCGGGCCGAACAGAGAAAAGTGACGCTTACGGCGCGCTTCGGAGAGGACCGGTTCTCCTTCCCGATATATACCACGATACCGAAAAAAGGCGGGAAACTGCCGTTTTTCGTGTTTATCAATTTCAGCGACGCCATACCGGACAAGTACCTGCCCGTGGAGGAGATCTGCGACCGCGGTTACGCGGTGGTCTCTTTCTGCTATAACGACGTGACAAGGGATATGGCAAGGGAAAAACTGGAAAGCGATCCCTTGATGGATATTCTGTATAAAGGGGTCGAAAAGCAGCCCTGCCACGCCGGAAAGATCCGCGTCTGGGCCTGGGCGGCCTCAAGGGCGCTGGATTACGCCCTCACGCTGGAAAAGCTGGACCCTCAGGGAGCCTGCGTGGCGGGGCATTCCAGACTCGGCAAAACGTCGCTGGTGGCAGGAATGCTGGATGAGCGCTTCAGGTTCACCTATTCCAACGATTCCGGCTGCAGCGGCGCCGCCGTTTCAAGGGGAAAAGTCGGCGAATCCATCGAAAGGATCACCAAGGTGTTCCCGTTCTGGTTCTGCGAAAACTACCGCAAGTACGCGGGTAAAGAGTACGACGCGCCGTTTGACCAGCATTTTCTGGTGGCGTCCCTCGCTCCCAGATACGCCTACGTCGCCAGCGCGGAAGAAGATACCTGGGCAGACCCCGACAGCGAATATCTGTCCTGCTATGCGGCGGGAAAAGTCTATGCAGGGCTCGGTCTGCCGGGCTTCGTGTGCGAGGACCGGCTTCCAAAGGCGGTCGAGGTCTGCCATGAAGGCTCGATCGGTTACCATCTGAGGACGGGCGAACACTACCTGAGCAGGGAAGACTGGAACCGCTGCATGGACTTTATCGATAAGCATCTTGCATTAAACAGGTAGCGTTTCACAAAATCGCGAGCAATACTGCCGTAAAGCGAGGCTAAATATGACCATCAATCTTAAGACCACACCTTTCAGCTTCAAAGGTTCATACCTTGTCATATCCGAAGTCGGGAAAAACTGGTGCGGCTGCATAAACGAGCCGGGGCTGTATCTGAGGACCGTGCATGGTTCCGCTTCCATGCCGCTGATCGCTCGGATAAGCATAGAGAGCAAAGGCGAAAGCGCGGATTATGTGCCGGAACTTAAGGGCGCGGCGCTGGCGCTTAAGTGCGGAAAGGGAAAAGTCGAATTCTGCTTTGACGATCCCGGGACACTGCTGGTGCGGGGCGGCGCCGGGCTGGAGGTCACGCTCGATTTCATGTCCGACCGGGGCGCATTCAATTACATCTACCGTTTTTCAAGGGATGGCCGCGACTTTGAGATGGCCAACTGCTTCAAGAACAACTGCCGCTGCCTGATGCACGTTCAGAAGGGGACGGCTGCGCTCGACCAAGTCTGGAAGGAGAAAGGCGCCGTGCGCACGCGTCTGACGCTCTCGGGCAGGGACGGCTTTATGCTGGTGCTTAAGGAGATCACGACGGAGTGGGACGGCCGGTGGAAGGAGTTCGACTTTAGGGAAAGCGCGTCACGCGCCGCGGAAAACCTTGCCGCCTTTGCCGGGCGCATGCCGTCCTGCCCTGCCAAATACAAAAAAACAGCCGAAAAGGCCGCATATCTCTTGTGGGCCAGCATCGTAAATAAAAACGGCCTGCTCTCGCGGGACGCGATGATGATGTCCAAGAACTGGATGAAAAACGTGTGGAGCTGGGATCACTGCTTTAACGCCATCGCGCTGTCGTACGGCGCGCCGCAGCTGGCGTGGGACCAGTTTATGCTGGTGTTCGACCGGCAGGACCCCACCGGCCTTCTTCCGGACAGCATCAACGACGCCAACATGGTGTGGAATTTCTGCAAACCGCCCATCCACGGCTGGGCGCTGCGCTGGATGATGAAAAACATGACGCTTTCGGACGCGCAGCTCAAGGAGGCCTACGCGCGGCTGAGCAAATGGACCAAGTGGTGGCTCGAATACAGGGACTACGACGGGGACGGTCTGTGCGAGTACAACCACGGCAACGATTCCGGCTGGGACAATTCCACGGCATTTTCGGTAGTCCCGCCCATAGCCACGCCGGAACTGCAGGCGTTCCTGGTCATACAGATGGATGTGCTGGCGGATCTGGCCGGCAGACTCGGAAAAGAGAAGGCCCGGGCAAAGTGGCTTAAAAGGTCGAACGGCCTTTTGGACAGGATGCTCAAAAATCTGTTTATCGACGGGCTTCCCACGGCGGTACGAAGCGGGAGCCGCGAGATCGTTCCCAACCGGAGCCTTCTGCCGTATGTGTGCATAGTGCTCGGGGAGAGGCTTCCCGAAGACAAACGCAGGCGCATGATCGAAGTGCTCTCGGGCAACACTTTCCGGGGCGAACACGGCTTCTCCACCGAGGCGTTCAAAAGCCCGGATTACTTAAGCGACGGATACTGGCGCGGCCCCATATGGGCGCCGAGCACGATGCTGATCACGGACGGGCTTTTCCGCTGCGGTGAGACGGAGCTCGCGCGCGATACGGCGCGGCGCTTCGCGGATATGGTGAGCACATCGGGTTTTGCGGAGAACTTCGACGCCGTTACGGGCGCGGGACTGAGGGACCGCGCATATACCTGGACGGCAAGCGCGTTTCTGGCCATGACGAACGAATATCTGCTGAAAAACAGCTGATAAACACAGCAAAACGGGGGAAGGGAAGGCATGGATAAAACAGGGAACGACTTTAGGTCGGTGATCATGATCATTTCGTCCATGCTCATTTTCGGAACGATAGGCGTTTTCCGCAGAGCAGTTCCCCTTCCTTCCGCTTTTCTGGCCTTCTCACGGGGGATAACGGGCGGTCTGTTTATACTGGCTTTCATCAAACTGAGACGAAAAAAAGCCGCGGACAGACTGCCTTTTCGCACCAAAGCGCTGCTGGCGCTTTCGGGAGCGCTGATGGGCATCAACTGGATACTGCTGTTTGAGGCGTATAACTACACGACGGTCGCAGTCGCCACGCTGTGCTATTACATGCAGCCCACCATAGTGGTGCTGCTTTCGCCCGTGATATTCAGGGAAAAGCTTACGGCAAAACGCGCGGTCTGCGCGTTTATCGCGATAGCGGGCATGGTGCTGGTGTCGGGCGTGACAGGGGGCGGGGAACTGCCCGCGACGAACGCGAAGGGCATCATTCTGGGGCTTGGAGCCGCGGTGTTTTATTCCGCGGTCGTAATAATGAACAAGCGGATAAGCGGCGTGGATGCTTATCTTAAGACCGTCATACAGCTTTTGTCCGCGGGGCTTGTGATGGTGCCGTATCTGCTTGTCACGGGCGGTATAAGCGGTGAAGGCTTTACGACAAACTCCGTATTGCTGCTTCTGGTCATGGGGATACTGCATACGGGGATCGCATATGTGCTGTATTTCGGGAGCATAGACGGGCTGAAAGCCCAGTCTGTCGCCATATTAAGCTATATCGACCCGGTGTCCGCGCTGCTGTTTTCGGCACTGTTCCTGAAAGAAGCGCTGCGCGCTGCTGGGATACTGGGCGCGGTCATGATAATCGGTTCTGCGGTCATAAGCGAGATCCAAACAGATAAAACCAAATCTTAACAGACCGGACGCTGCCATCCCCCTGTAAGGAACGTATAAAAGTATGTCACCGGCAGGAGACCGGGACGGAAAAAACGGAATTGAAATCAGAAACAGATAAAAGGAGAAACAACAATGAAGAAGATAATCTGCGTCGTTTTAGCGGTCATGCTGATCGCCTCTCTTGCCATCGCGGAAGGCCTTATGGTGGGCGGCTGGACTCATTCCCAGTCCCCCGAGATCACCGAAGAAAACAAAGCCCTGTTCGACAAGGGCATGGAGAAGCTGCTGGGTGTGGATTATGAGCCCGTAGCGTACCTCGGTTCCCAGATCGTGGCCGGCACGAACCACTGCTTCCTGGCTCAGGCGACGGTGGTAGCGCCCGACGCGCAGCCCGCCTACAAGCTGGTCTACCTGTACGAGAACCTGGAAGGCGAAGTTGAAGTGCTCAGCATCGTGGATTTCGACTTCGGCGCGCTGTGCGAGTATTGATCCGAAAGACGGCATACCGCTCCGGAATGATCAAATGACGGACAAAAGAGACTCATCCGAGCCTCTTTTGTTTTTGCATATCCTTCATAAAACACGCCGGACATGCCGACATTTCGACATCAAAAGGCAGGATGTATATTGAATCGCGCGGGGCGGATGTGGTAAAATAAAGCGTGGAGCCGCGCGCGGCTTCAAGGCAAAATACGATGATGCAGAGCGTAAGCAGATAAAATGGAAAACCGTTTTCGCTTTTTGATACCCGTAATACTGGAAAACATGACGAGCGTGGCGACGACCCTGATCTATTCCGCCATAACCGGCGCGGTGAGCAGGTCGTCGCTGGCTGCGGTGGGCGTAGGCAACCAGGCGATAAACCTCATCTGCGCTTTTTTCGCCATAGTCACTTCGGGCTGTGCGGTCATAACCGCGGCAGACGTGGGGCGGCGGGATGTGATGAGCGCGTCGCGTACGGTCGAGCACACCATCTCTGTGTCGCTGATCTCTTCGGTGATCGTTTCCGGGCTGCTTTTGCTGTTTTCGGGATTCACCATGAAGCTGCTGATGCCGGGAGCGGAAGAGGATTTCCTTGCCGAGGGCACTCTGTATTACAGGACGCTGCTGCTCGGCTTGCCGCCCATGGTGCTGTTCAACGCCATGAACTCCGTGCTCCGCGCCAAGGGGGATTCGCGTTACGCGCTTTTCGCGACCGTGGTCAGCAATGCCGTGCTGCTGCTTCTGGTCTACGTTTTCGTGGTCCGCAGGGGCATGCGCGTGAAAGGCGTCGCCCTGGCTTTCGTGTGCTGCAGGTGCTGCGCCGCGCTGACGTCGCTTGCCGCCGTGCTGCGCAGCCGGGAAGGTTTCTGCGTGAAGCTCTCGCGGGTCTTCATGTTTGATAAAGCCGTGCTTAAAAGGGTGCTGCGTGTGGGCGCGCCGGTAAGCTTGAGCAGCATAGCGGTGCAGATAGGCTATGTTTCCATAAATTCGCTGCTGGTCAGCCTCGGTACCCTCGAGGCGGGCGTCGCAAACGTGCTTAACGCCATACAGCAGTTCACCTGTATCGGCCACGCCATTACCAGCTACAGCGCCACCACGATAGTGGGTCAGGAGTGCGGCGCGGGCGACGTAGAAAAAGCGAGGAAAAGCACCCTTTTCATCTTTTGGATCTCGCTGGGCGTCACTTTGCTGCTGTGCCTGCCCGCAGTTTGTTTTCCGCGCTTCAGTGCGGGGCTGTTCTCGGCGGATGAGCAGATCGTTTCCTCGGCGGCGGCGCTGCTGTGGATGGTGATCCCGTACAGTATCCTTGGTCAGGCGATAAATGCCCTGGAGCCGGCCGTGATGGCGAGCGGCGACACAAGCTACGCAATGAAGTCCACGGTGACCGGCGTATGGCTGATCCGCCTTCCGCTGTCGCTGCTGTTCTGCATGGTGCTGGGATGGGGCGTAAGGGGCGTTTACGCTGCCAATATCGCGTCGTTCGTGTTCAGGACCACCATGCTCTATATCTGCACCGTCAGTCCGCGCTTCGCGGCGAAAAGGATATGACGGTGCCCTGTTCTTAATTGCTTGAGGCGGACGATAAGTTTGCAAACACCAGAGAGAGCCGGACCGACAAAAACCGATCTGCTGCGCATAAAAAGAGAGGAGCGAATACTCCTCTCTTTTTTTTGTATTTCCGATGATCGTTCCCACATTCGGGATCATAAGATGCGGATGAAATATGTACCTGTGATATTACGTGGATACGGCTGAAACTGCCTTGATAATGCTTTGAGCCCTTTCCGTAAGCAGACGGAAATCTCCGGACAGGAGAGCTTTCCTGTCAACTAAGTTTCCGCCAATGCCGAGAGCGGCAACACCGGCGGATAAAAAGGCGGCAGCGTTGTCTTTGTTTATACCGCCCACGGCGATTAGCGGGATATGGCGGAGGGGACCTTTGACGGCTTTGATGTAGTCCACACCCAAGACCGAAGCAGGGAATACTTTAACGAAATCTGCGCCCGCGTCGTACGCCCTGACGATCTCGGTCGGTGTCATCGCGCCGGGGATGGAAACAAGCCCGAGCTTTTTTGTCTCCTCTATGACCTGAGTATTCGTATCGGGAGAAATAATAAACGCTGCGCTGGCATCTGCGGCCATATGCACTTCATCTGTCGTCAAAACGGTGCCCGTGCCGACGATTATATCGTTTCCTAACGCGGATGATAGCTTTTCAATCGACAGCTGGGTCTCTTTGATCCCGTAATGGGAATCGTGGACGAATGTGACCTCAAAAAGCTTTATGCCACCGCGCGAGATCGCCTGCGCTGTATCGACGATCCTGTCGGCAGGGATGCCCCTTGATATGGCTATGACTCTGTTTTGATAAATCTTATCTCTGATCATGGTGTCACGCATTCGCTACTACATATTCGACCCATGTGGCTATCGTCTGGTTATCGAAACTGAACTCGACTTTCATGCGATGTTTTCTGCGCTCGACCTTGAGGATGCGGGCGTTCGTTCCCAGCTCGCTGTCGGGAGTCAGCGACAGGATGCCGTCGGTTTCATTGACTGCGGTCTTGCCCAAGACGCCGTTGTTCTTAAGCAGCATCATCGCGAAAGCGAGGTCGTTGCCCCAAAGTTTGTATCCGCTTTTTTCATCGCCAAGGAGCTTGAGCACGTTGGGGATGCGCCGGCGTATGGTCGCGTCAACATCCTCGTTCGTGAATATGAAAACGTATCCCGGCAGCAGCTTGTGCACGACGTCGACCATTTTCCCGGCTTTGAACGTATGCTGTATCTGCTTGGGACAAAAGGATACGCCGCCGTACAGCCTGCTTGCCATCATTGCTATGTCGTCGGAATACTGGCTTCGGCAGAAAAGGCAGTAGACGTTCAGGGTATCGTTTTCTTTTTCCGTAATCAGGTTTTCAGTCATATATATGCTTAATTATGAGATGAAGATCGAGATCCATTACCTATCGCTCAGTCCGTCCAGAAGTGGAGCTTGGCCTGCTTCGCTATCTGCGCCCTGAGGAGCTCGCTGTAGCCTTCGGATCTCTCGAAATACGTGCTGCCGATCTGCCAGAGGCTGAACGCGGCGAAGTTGCTGAGTATCGTCCAGGAAACGCCTTCATCGTCGGTAGGGGAGAAGTTGATCCAGAGCGATACCAGCACGATGCTGATGATGACCAGTGCCATTACGCGGATATAGCGCTGTTCAAGATAACTGTTTATGCGCCGCTCCTCGTCTTCGTAATGCATCTGGAAGACTTCGTGCATGGTGGTCGTAAGCCCTTCGGAGCTTTCGCGAGGACAATGGACGGTGATCTCAAGAGGCTTTGATTCCTTTGACGTTTCCAGAAAACGGTCGACGACGTATGATATATCCTGGCTGAGCTCCAGCTTGGGACCGATCTCTATGGCGTTGAACCACTGATGGATATCCGGAAGCTTTAGATCCAGCATGGAAGAGCGCGTGCTGCTGATGCGCTGCCAGTTGCGCTCGCTTCTTTCCAGCTGAAGCGCGGTGTATACCGTCATTGCCATTAAGATCACCGTCGCGTTTATAAGGCTGTCGATACGGTTCGTCGCTTTGCCGCTTGAGGTGATAAGGATGGAGGGAACGGCGATCATGAAAAGGACGATCTGGATCCTGACGAGCAGCTTGGACTGCTCCCTGTGATAAAACAGGTAATATGCCGACAGACCTATCAGAAGACCTATACCGTCTTTCAGGCAGATGCCCAGCGGGGTCAGCACCTGCCTTCTCAATGTGATGGTGGATGAAAGCAGATACTTGTAGAGCGTAAGCTCAAGGATCACGTCAAGTATGGAAACGCCTATAAGGAGCAGCCCTAGCCTGCGCAGGTTTTTCTGATAAATACTCATATAATAATATACCGTTCATAAAGGATGATCCCCTGACGCTTTCGACAGCAAGGGAAGCAAAGTTCGTGAACGGCGCTTTTCTCCTCTCGGTTTTTCAGCATCGGACAAAGAGATAAATACATAAGGATTATACCATAAAGTGATATGTAAGTAAACCGATTTTATGTGAATAACCTCATGTGGAACGTCCAAATGTGGGCTGACGGCAGAATGACTGCGCTGACGGGTTTTCACTGGTTTTATTGCAATATCAAGGCCTTCATGCTATTATTGATAAAGATGATCTACAGGCACACGGTGCGGGTCGGGTTGGCTGTACTTTATGTAAGGTCCTCAAGGCGCATAGCCGACCTAGGCAGGTACTGCCGTGTAAAAACAAACGGGAGACTGACAAAATGCAGGCTGCAAGTAATGATACGGACACGATCTGTCCTGTCGGTGTTAAACGAAATTTCGATTCCGTCGATATTGCCAAGTTCATCGGCAGTGTCCTGATCTTTGCCATGCACTGCGCTGCCTTCGGCGATTATAAAAAAGCGCAGTCGGTATTGGAGATAACGGCGCGCTGGGGCGTCCCGTTCTTCTTTATAAGCTCTTCATACTTTCTGTTTCGGAAAAGTACTGGCGAAAGCATTGAAAGAAAGACTTTACTGCATTATCTGCACAGGATAGGCATGCTGTACCTGTGCTGGTTTATTTTCAACCTGCCGTCAATTTACATACGGCTCTGTGAGAATGATATAACCTCTGTAAGCACCTGGCTGATTTTTATAAAGAATGCGGTGATATCATCGACGTATATGGGGTCGTGGTTTCTTGTAAGCTGCATGTTCAGTGCATGCCTGGTTTATTGGCTCGGCAAGCGTTTTCGCACCGAAAACATATTAGCCTTCACATTGCCTCTGTACTTCGTTTGTGTTTTTTCTTCCGCATATAAAGGAGTTTTGCCGGAACAGACAGCCAAGATCCCGGAATTTCTCTGCTTTCCCATAAACATCTTCAGCGGATGCTTCTATTTTGCTCTCGGAAAGTATGTATCCGAGAATGGATCCAAACTCAAGAAATACTGCGCGAAAACAACAGCCCTGCTACTGTTTATTATATTGTATCTGCTGTTTATAACCGAAATTATAGTTACAAAGCATCTGAACATACTGGATTCGACCGATGCGGCGTTTTCAACGGCAGCGCTGTCATTTGCTCTGTTCCTGTTTTGTCTGCAATCAAATATCAGGATAAGAAACGGTGTGCTGCTCAGGAAACTGAGCGTAATGATCTATTGCTGCCAGGGGAACGTATTGATCTTCAACAGATTTTGTAAAAGAATGCTTGGCGGACATTCGCTGATTGCTTTTATGATCTCCTGCATCGTTGTTGCTGCTATTTCCATCTTGGTATTTGCTGTTCAGAAAAGAAGAAAGTGGAAATGGCTTGATTACCTGACTTGATTGGTATTCCATAATCCGGATACAGATGTTCTGCCCTGACCGGCATGCTTTGCTCTCGGAGATAATGAAGCATGGCGGCAAGGGCAGAATTGGTAAAATTAACAAAAGATTAAATCTGAAATAATTTTGACATGCGGCATTGTCACTGCGTAAAAAAAAATGGTATAATACTTCCACAATGGGTAGAATATGCTGTACCGACTGCGGGACGCCGACAGAAGGAGGAAAAATAATGACATATCGTTTGGGGAAAGGTATTATAGCATTAGCCGTTATGATAGCCGTGCTTTGCATGCTCCCGTTCGCTTTGGGTGAAAACTACAGCGCGGACACCATGCGCCTGCTGCGATATGACGGGAACGTGGAAATCCTCGACATAACGGGCAGCCCGCGCTTCGTAATGGAAAACGTACGTTTTGCCAGCGGGGAAATCATGCGCACGGGCGAGGCGTCCACCGCCTCGGTAAGCCTTGACGCCACAAAGATAGTGTCCCTCGACCAGAACAGTTCGGTGAAGTTCGAAAAACAGGACAACCATATCGAGCTTACGCTGACCGAAGGCACGCTGTTTTTGGACGTGAGCGAGAAGCTGGACGAAAACGAGAGCCTGGACATCACGACGTCGACCATGACCGTGGGCATCCGCGGCACCATAGTCGTCGTGTCAGCCATGCCCGCGGACCGGGCGGTCAATATGTACGGCCTGGAAAACCAGACGGCAAAAGCGCCGGACGAACAGGTCACTGTGTTCGGAGTGCTTGAAGGCAGGGCGTCCCTGACTTACAAGGACGGACAGAGAGCCACGGTCAGTGCGGGCCAGATCGCGGTAGTGGGCGAGAAACCCGAGTTGAGTGATATCGCTGAAATGACCATGGAAAACATAACGCCGTTTATCGCAGAGCAGTTTGAAAACGACAACACCGCCAGCCGAGTCATTAACGCCTGCCCCCAGCTGTTCGATGAATACTCTTTCCCGGCAGACGGAGACTGGGAATACACCGGCAAGGTCATGATAATAGCCCAGAGCGCCAGTAAGCTCTACGACGGAACTCCCTTGACGAGAACAGGCGACATACTGGTATATAATCTGCCCGACATATTCGATATATCCGCATATGCCAGCGGCGCTATCACCAACGCCGGCACGGCGGAAAACCCCATCGGGTCATATGCCATATACAACAAAGCCGGGGAGAACGTTACCGGGCATTTCAACACCATAGAGACCGTATCCGGGCAGCTGGTCGTAGATCCCGCGCCCATGACCATATGGACGGGCAGCGCCACCAAGAGCTACGACGGCGAGCCCCTGGTGTGCGAAGAGGCGGGCTTTGACCTGGTCTCCGGAAAGACCCAGGAGGAGCCCTGGCGCAATACCTCCCTTGTGCTGTCCGAGGCGAGCGGGGAGACCCTGTACGGCCTGGCCGGCGAGCTGCTTGTACATGGTACGAACCCCATTACGGGCGAGACCAGCCAGATCGCGCTGGGCGCGGGCGAAAAGCTGACCGTACGCTTAAGCGACGAGAGCAATGCGGACAGCATAACCTTCAGCGTGGAAAAGGTCACCGAAGACGACATCCCGGAGGAAGTGCTGCGCTTGTACGCGGACAACCGGGAACTGCTTTCCCAGGCCTGTGACGACGCGGGCTGGGACCAGGACAAGGTGCTGGAGCGGATCGGGCAGCTGTCTGGGAAAACCGGGCCCACCATAGTCAAGGACGGCCTGACCGTGAGCATAAGCTATGCAGGCGGCCTTATGCGCGAGCTCACCAACGCGCGCATCAATATCGACTCTGACATCACCGACTATAACGGGAGGGCACTGAACGGCGAAGAAGCCCGCTTTACCGAAGTTCGGATAGACGATTCCGTAAAGGTGACCGCTACCGGCAGCCAGACCGAAGTGGGCGAGAGCGACAACACTTACGAGATCGACTGGGGCACCGAAGACCTGAACAACTTCATAATCAAAGAGGATCTGGGCAAGCTTAGGGTGCTTGAGCCCATGAGCGGCGTCACCGTGACCGCGGCTTCCGCCAGCAAGGTCTATGACGGCACGCCGCTTACTGCGGAAGGTGTTGAGATCACGGGGCTTGCCGACGGATTTACCGTCATAGCGACGGTGGAGGGCGAACTGATCGACGCGGGCACCGCCGCAAGTTCCGTAACGGCTTATCAGGTGCTGGACGCGGACGGCGAGGACGTGACGGAGTTTTATCCGGACATCACCGTTGAAAGCGGTACGCTCACCGTGGAGCCCGCTCCGCTCACCGTCACTACCGGTTCGGACAAAAAGGTATACGACGGCAAGAGCCTGACGAATTACTGGGCTTCGATCTCGGGCCTTGTTGCAGACGAGAGCGCCGATGTATCCGCGACGGGCAGCATAACCAACGCGGGCACAGCGAACAACAACTACTATATCAACTGGAACAACGCGTCGAAAGACAACTATAAGGTATACGCAAATTACGGCAAGCTCACCGTCGAAGCGCTCAAGCTCAGCATCGACGTTGACGGATACGCATATGAGACCTATGGCGGCGGGATGACCATACCTGCGCCCGTGATCACGTACCAGAACGGCACTCATGCGGGCGAGACGGTCACGGGCACGCGGGTGCGCGCTGCGGAGATCGAATACCGTTTCCAGCTGTTCACCGGCGACAGCGTCAGCATGGTGTTTACCCGGACCGAGAACGATGACCATATGCCTGAAGTCAAAACGAGCGTGACCACGTCGGGCAATAAGTCCAACTTCGCTTTATCGGGCAACGCGATGGAAGGCTTCCCGCTGGAGGTCGAGCCTGCGGTGCTTACCATCACCACGGGTTCCGCAAGCAAGGTGTATGACGGGACCGCGCTCACCTCTGACCAGGTGACCGTTGAAGGTCTGCAGAACGGAGACAGCATCACGGTAACGGCTACCGGCAGCATAACCGACGCGGGCGAAACGGAAAACACTTACACCATCGACTGGGGCGAGGTAAACCCGGGATTCTATGACATAGAGGAAAACCTGGGCGCTCTGACGGTTGAAAAGCTGGGCATAAGCTACGACTTTGGCGGCAAGACGATCGTATTCCCGGGCAAAGATGAGACTGTTCTTCACATGGGTGACGGCAAAGTGACCATCACAAACGGTCCTAGAGCAGGGGAGCAAGTCGAGTATTCCTGGGTCGGAACGACCTCGCAGACCCACGGCTATAGGTTTGAATTATACGGCGCGACATTCTACGTACACGAAAAGTTCTGGGAAAAGTATACCGAGATAGGTACATACCCGCTCGCTGATGATGCTTTCAGCGTCGCTGAAGGCAATGCGGACAACTTCTCGTTTGCTGCACTGAACGATAAGCTGATAATAGAGCCGCTGCAGCTCAGCGTCACACTTTCCGGAACCACCAAGACTTATGACGGCGAGATAACCATACCCAATACCGTGATCAAGTACTTAAACGGCGATCACGCGGGAGAAACCGTTGCGGACCCGGACATACAGGTGACCGATGATGGCATAACGCTCTTTGCCAACCTGGTGACCGGCGATCTGCTGAGCCTGGATGCATCTCCCTGCGCGATCGACGCGGACACTTATCAGGTGACGCTGGATTCGTATTCCTTCCCTACGGGGATCGCGACGAACTACGCGGTCACGACAAACGCTTCAGGATCGATAGTGATCGAACCCGCAGAGGCGACGGTGACCACGGGCTCGAAGTCAAGAGTATACGACGGAACGGAACTGACTTACAACGAAGCGTCCATCACCGGACTGGTCGGCACGGATACGGCGTCGGTCACGGCTACGGGCACGATCAAAAACGCCGGTTCCACGCCGAACACCTATTCCATCGACTGGGGCACCACGAAAGAAGGCAACTACACCGTCACGGAGAATCTCGGCACATTGACCGTTGAAAAAGTGCAGCTGAACTTCGCAATAGGCGATCTGACCATCGATTACCGCGGGAACTTGCCGTCCAGTATACCTTATGTATCCGTCACGGCGACTGCCGGCGGGGATGGGATCGCTCACAGCGGCCGTCAGCACAATGTCGGGACGGATAATAACGTCTATGCGACCGTGTACTTTTATCAATATCCGGCGGGGGACGGGTTTGCGCTGAGAGTCGAAGGCTTCAGCCCCGACGCAGGCAGCTACCCGCTTACGGGGCACTTCAACGGGTCATCATCATTCCCGAATACGAGTACGCGAAACTATAACGCGACGATCACCAACGGCACTTTCACCGTGAACCCGATACCTCTGACCGTGACTACCGGCTCGGCGTCCAAAACATACGACGGCGAAGCGCTCACGAAGAGCGAGGCTTCCCTTTCGGGCCTGGCAGCCGCCGACGAGGGCAAAGTGACCGTTACCGCGACCGGTACGATCACCGATCCGGGCAGCGTGGCGAACACCTACGAGATCAACTGGGGCGGCGTAAACCCGGACAACTACATAATCACGGAAAACCTGGGCACGCTGACGGTCAATATGGACTATTCGATGCCCATAACGGTCGCGGCAGTATCGGCAACGAAAGCGTATGACGGCACGCCGCTCGTATGCGATCAGTTTACCGTCGACGGCCTGCCGAGCTATCTCACCTGCCAGGCGACGGTCGCGGGCGACCAGACCAATGCCGGCACGACCGACAATGTGATCACAAGCTGCGCGATATATCACGGCGACGAAGACATAACAGCCAGCCTGATGGGCCTTACCGTCCAGAACGGAACGCTCACGGTGGAGCCGCTCAGGATCGGCATCGTTCCGACAGACCGGAGTGTCGAGTACGACGGAAACGGAAAATGGGCAGCCAGTACCGTAACTTATGTGAACGGAGAATCCGCAGGCGAGACCCTTACATTCTACGATTTCGGAGCGTCTGGTTCCGACCACCTGTTCTATTACGCGCTCAATACCGGCGACACGCTGACAGTCTCGATGCCTCAGTGCGGTCCGGACGCGGGCGATCATGCGTTCACTCCAGGCTGCTCTGTCAGCGGGTCGGAAGGTAACTACGTCATTGTGCCCGCAAGCGGCACCGTCACGATAACACCCGCCGAAGTAACGGTGACGACGGGTACCGCGAGCAAAGCGTACGACGGTTACGAACTGACCAAGGCGGACGGAGCGGAGATCACGGGCCTAAAGGGATACGACACCGCGACTGTCACCGCGACGGGCAGCATAACCAACGTGGGCAGCACGATCAACACCTACGACATTGCGTGGGGGAGCAGCACCAGCAGCGCGAACTACACGGTGACCGAAAACCTGGGCACGCTTACCGTGTCGGTCAACAGCTCGCCAATAACAATCACGCTTAATCCCCAGAGCCAGGTCTATGACGGCACAGCACTTTATCCAAATGATTGGGACTTTGACTATGACGGTCTGCCGAACGACGATCTGTGGGTTATGCTGACAGGAACCTCGGGCAGCCAGACCGATGCCGGCACGGGTACGGGCCATATAACCGGGTATATGATCGGCGACTCCGAAGAAAACGACGTGACCGCTTACTTCAGCAATGTGACTACGGTAGACTGCGAGCTTACGGTCAATAAGCTGGTCATACTTGCGTCGGTGCAGAACACCATAGTCGGCTGGAATACGGGCTACCAATTCCCCGAATTATACGTGACCTACCAGAACGGGGACTACTCGGGATACGACCTGTCGCTCCAGAGCACACAGGATTCGGGCACCACGCAGACCAGAACGTTCAGCACGCAGACAGGTGATACGGTAACGGTCACCCTGCAGGGCATAGACACAGGGAACGACCCCGGGCAGTACAGCGTTGCCGCTCCCAGCATAAGCATCAGCGGAAACAGCGGCAACTATACGCTGACGACCTCGGGCGGCTGCACGATGACGGTGAAACTCGATCCCAGCGACACGGGTTCCCCGTGAGCGTGACGGTAGTCACAGAGCGCCGATAATCTGATAACAACACGGCAGGGAGACCATTTGCGGTCTCTTCTGCCGCGGTTTTTTTCAGAAGGCAGGGGGAGCAATGCGCCGTGCCGATGCCTGCTGCGAATGCGCTTTTGCGGCAGCTCGGCGGGTAAAACGGCCAGTATCCCGTTTCCGCTATAGACACGCAAAAAGGTTTGTGATAAAATATACTCGGAGGATGATTTCACGGATCAAAAGCCCCGAATTATTTACGTACGATCGGTGTGAAATCGCTGCCATCTTTCCTTCGAATTTCGTATATATGTACGAAGTCCTTCCGATGAGGAAAGAAAGGAGGAGCAATTTGGAAAAGAGACTCAAAACGCTTTTCGATTATCAGGATTTCGAAAAGAGCGAAAAACTGCAGTCGGTCATCGACAGAGTACATGCGCGTTACGCCGCACGGCAGTTGATCAGTGATGATGAAGTTGAGTTCGTTGCGGCAGCGGGGCGGCCCGAAGCGAATATCAAGAAAATAGATCCCGAGCAAAAAGATGACTTCACCTGATGTTGGCAAGATTTATGCCGATTATCACGTCAAGGTGTTGAGATACATCATGACCCGCGTGCAGCGGCGGGCTGAGGCTGAAGACCTGTGCGAAGAGGTGTTCGAAAAAGTCCTAAAGAAAATCGACGATTTTGACGAAACCAAAGCATCTGTAAGCACTTGGATCTTCACCATAACCAGAAACACACTGATCGACCATTTCCGCAAGTTCAGGCCTTCCGACGAGATCGACGAGGAAATGCCATCGGACATGTCGGTGGAAGCGCCGATGCTGGAAAAGGAAACGCTGGACGAACTGGCGGACGCGCTGAACAGGCTGGATCAGGAAATGCGAGACATAATCGTACTGCTGTATTACGACAAGAAACCCATGACCGAGATCGCGCAGATGATGGGTCTGAGCTACGGAGTGGTCAAACTCCGCCACCAGAAAGCGCTGCTGCTGCTCAGACAGTACATGGATTAAGAACTTGGAACAACATAAGCGCGGAGCGTCGCTCCGAAGAAAAAAGCAAGCTCCGGCGATCGCCAAAGATCGCCGGAGCGTTTGTTTTGCAGGGAATGAGCGCCTTCGATTCACTTTTAATCGGGCGTGACCAAAGACCCGGCAGCGAAATGAAACTTATTAACAAAGACTGCAACAAATATTCATAAATGCCCGGGGTAAAGGGTTTGACTTGTTGACCGTTTTCTTGTATAATATATTATGAGTAGATAGTTATATTGGGTGAGTGGTGCTCACACAAATCGACAGAAGATTGCACAAGGAGAGTTGAACGCCGATATGGCTGAGACGAGGAGACAACAAGGCAGCATAGATCTTATCAAACTGCTGAAATATTGCCTGAGGAACTGCTGGCTCATACTGCTGTGCGCGGTGATCGGTTTCGGGTATACGTACTGGACTTCTTCCAGGAATAAGGTCGATACTTACACCGCTTCCGGTACGATGTATGTGTACAACGCGAATCCGAATCTTGTGAATTACGGTTACACCAGCACTTCCGACCTGAACAGCGCGGTCAGGCTGCTGGACACCTATATGGTGGTCGTAAAAAGCAACAAGGTGCTGGATGTGGTCGCGGAAAGGCTCTCCGCGCAGTATCCCGGGATAGCTCCGGCATATATCGGCGCCACTCTGTCCATGGCTTCCGTTTCCGAAACAGGAGTTGTCAGGGTAAGCTGCAGGACAGACGAGCCACAGAAATCTGCGGATATCTGCAACGCCGTTCTTGACGTGGCGCCCGCGGAGATCATCCGCGTGGTGAGCGCCGGCAACATTGAGATCATCGACTATGCCACCGCTCCCGCCAGACCGGACAGCCGTTCGTACAGGAACCGGTATATAACGGGCGCGCTTGCCGGAGCAGCAATAGCGGTAGGAATACTGTTCGTGTTCTTCATGCTCGACCGCAAGGTGCATGACACAAAGGAACTGAAGGAAAAGTACACGCTTCCCGTGCTTTCGACTTTGCGGCGCAGACCCGGGGAAGACGAGGGTGACCGCAGCGCGTTCCGGCTCAACGAAAACGCCCCGATGGACCAGGTGGCGGATTACGCGAAGCTGCGCATGAATCTGCTCTACGTGCTGGTCGGCAAGGAAAAGCATTCCATCGTCGTCACCAGCGCCGTATCCGGCGAAGGCAAGTCCACCATAGCCGCGAACCTGGCCATATCCATCGCCATGAGCGGCAAGCGGGTACTTCTGGTCGACGCGGATATGCGTAGAGCCTGCCAGAATAAGGTCTTCCGTTACAGCAGCAAGTCCGCCGGTCTTTCCGAAGTGCTGGCAGGCATAAAGCCCTGGAAGAGCGCCATTCTGGCTACCGACTATAAATCGCTTGACGTACTGCCCGCCGGCAAAACACCGCCGAACCCCACGGAGCTGCTTGGCTCATACACTATGCGGGAACTGATCCCTCAGTTTGAGGAAGCGTATGACATGGTCATATTCGACGTGCCGCCCATCAACATCGTGGCGGACGCGCTGGCCCTGTCGTCCCAGGTCGCGGGCGGTCTGTTCGTAGTCCGCCAGGGCTTCTCGGACCACAGAGAGGTGAGAAAAGCACTGAGCCAGTCCGAAATGGCCGGACTGGACCTGCTGGGGTTCGTGTTCTACGGGGAAAAGCCGGAGCACGAGGGCTACTACGGTTATTACAAATACAAGTATTACAACAAATACTACCATAGATACGATACCAGAAAGAGCGATGGGCATAAAAAAGGCAAAACTCACCGCCGGAATCAAGAGAAGAAGCAGTAAGGAGGATCATGCGGTGAAACAGTTGAGAAGTTGGGTCGTGTTGCTGCTTGCCATAGTCGTGGCTATGGCATTCACAACGGTACAGGCCGAAGGCGATCAGGCGCTGTCCATTCCCGAGTTCACTCGGACCGAGTGCATATGGGATGAGAATGGCAACCTGCTGAGCGAAACGGCGTACAGCCCGGATGGAGCGCCTGCCGTTAACAGCAGGGGCTTTGCCAAGGCCGAGTATACGTGGGACGACAACGGCAATTTGGTAAAGGAAGCGTATTTCGGCCTTGACGGCGAGCCTGTCGTCGCTGACTGCGGGTACGCTTATGCGGAGTACACCTACGGACAGCAGTCAAACGGCAGGAGCTACGTGCTGACCGAAGACCGCTACGCCGCCGACGGCAGCCGCGCCGATATCCCCGGAAGCTACAGCTACCGTCGGGATGCCTGGGAAGATGACCAGATCATCTCCAGCGAGTACTTTGCTGCCGACGGGAAACTGACCAGACCCGTAGGCGGATATGCTCAGATACTGTATGACGTCGCATTAGACGGCGATACGAAGACCGTGACCGCCAGCTATCTTGATGCCGACGGCAAGCCGCTGCTGGGGCCGGAGGGCGGCGCCAAAGTGGTTTCCGTATACACTGCCAACACCGCGAAGCCCCTTGCCGAAGAGGTCGAAAAGAGCGAGCAGGGCCTGAAGGCGGACCCCGGCACGCGCAGGGACGGCAGTTTCAAAGAGTGGAAGCTTCAGTCGACCGAGATCTTCTCTCTGGATGGCAGCAAGTCTCTGGGCGCCGGCCACTGGCACCTCATGGTCAATACCTTTGACGAGAGGGACAGTCTTGTCAGGACCGACTACTTTGACAACGATGGCGCGCCCATCATGGCGGACAAGGGTTATGCCTCCATTGTCCATGTCTATGATGAGCTTGACCGCGTGGTCGAAACCGATTACCTGGGCAAGGAAGGCCAGCTCATAAAGATGCTGAACGGCTACGCCAAGCTGTCATATGAGTATTACGGCGATTCCGACCTGGTGCATCATCTGCGCTACTTCGGCGCGGACGGCAACCGCACCATGACCACCGATCATGTTTCCATGGAAGAAAGGGAGTATGACGGCGAGGACTTCGATTACCGCGTAACCTTCTATGACATCGTCGACGAGTACGCGATGTCCAAAGGCGGAGCTGCCCGCCGCGAGTACAAGTACCACAGAGACAGGTATCTTGACGACGACGGCAATGAAAAATGGGTGGTCAATCCCGATGCAGTTGAATGGGAACGCTATTTCGGCACTGACATGGAGCTGATCCAGATCAAGGCCGGATACGCGGGCATCGTCAACGAATTCAACGAATACAACCAGGTCTCCCGCACCGTATATATGAGCGACAAGTGGCAGCCCGTGCGCAACGACGAGCGCCAGCTGGCCAGCATCGAATACAAGTACGCGGGCACCAGCCCCGAGGAGCCTGCCGTATACGAAGCGTATTTTGATGAGAACGGCAATCCCGTTGAGTCCCTGACCGGCGCGTATGCCCGCAGTATGGTGTACGGCGGCCCGAAGCAGGACCTGCTGCTCGAGGAAGTGTTCTTCACGGCCGACGGTGAAAAAGACGTCAATATCTCAAACGGCGCGCACAAAGTCGTGTATACGTTCGACGGAAACCTGCTGCAGACTTCCTTCAATTACTTTGACATGGACGGAAACCCCTGTGAAAACAAGGGCGGCGTTTCCTCCATGCTCAGAGAGTATAACAGTGACGGCAGGCTCCTGTGGCAGGCTACCTTTGACGCCGAAGGTGAACTGGTCTCCAACGGCGGTCAGGGCGCTGTGCAGGTGCACACCTACGATTACGCCGACCATCACACCGGAGAAAAATTCTACGGCGCTGACGGCACCGCGCTGACGCAGTCCACCGGTTACGCTTCCGCCACATATGAATATGATGAAAACGGCAATATCACCGGCATAAACTACTTTAACGCCGACGATGAGCCCGCACTCGTAGCCGGAAAAGCCAGGATCGAGCGCGAGTATGACGGCCAGCATCATATGGTCTACGAAGCCAACTTCGGTGCGGATCTGAAGCCCACGCTGGTGAGCGAAGGCTATTCCGCCCGCAGGATGGAGTACGATCCCGTTTCCGGTTTCAGCACCAAGATCGAGTATCTTGACACCGAAGGCAAGAGCGTGCTGCTGCCTGTCGGCTATGCCGCTTACGAGTCCGAGTATGACGTCTCCGGCAACCTGCTCAAACGTGCGTATTTCGACGAGGAAGGCAAGCCTGTGACGCCCGCTTCCGCCGGTTATGCAGCTTTCGAGCGCAAGCTTGACGAGCACGGCCGTGTGACCGAAGAAGCGTACTACAACGCGGACGGCACTCTTAAGGTGAACCGCGACAAGTACGCCGTGAAGAGCACGGAATACGACGATGAAAACAATAAAGAGACCCTGACTTATCTGGGCGCGGACCGTCTGCCTGCGGATACCGCCTTCGGTTACGCGGCAGTCGAGACTGTCAGGGATCATTCCGACAACATCCTGAGCGAGAGCTATTTCGGCGCGGACGGACAGCCCGTCGCGATCCCCGCCGGGTATCACAGCGTCGCGTATACCTGGGATGAGGAAGGTCACGTGCTTTCCGAGTCTTACATCGGCGCGGATGGACAGCCCGCAGAATGCCCCGACGGGTATGCCTCTTTTGAGACCGAGTACGACCTGCGCGGCAACGTGACCCGCGAAGTGTTCTTCGGCGCGGACGGTCAGGTGACTGCCGTGGTCGCCGGCGCTCCCGAGATCAGGCGCGAATTTGACGGCGAGGACCGCCTGCTCAGCGAAAGCTATTTCGATGAGAACGGCGCTCCCTACATGCTGCGCGGCGACTACGCGAAAGTGGAATACGCCTACAACCAGCACGGCGACGTGCTTACGGAGACCTATTACGGCGTTGACGGCAAGCCCGTCCGTTCCTCCAAGGGCTTCGCTCAGAAGATCTGCGAGTACGACGACGTAAATCATTTGCTCAGCGAAGAGTACCTTGACGGTGACGGCAACCTGGTAGTTCAGAATACCGGCTATGCCCGCAAGGTGCAGACCTGGAATCCCCAGGGCTTCCTGACCGGCGAAGCGTATTACGGCGCTGACGGCGAGTACATCCTCCAGGACGGCGGATACAGCTGTGTGACCTATCAGCGCGACGCCAACGGCAAGTGTACCGAAGAAGCCTGGTACGAGTCCGACGGAGTACCCGCGGTACTGCCTGACGGCTATGACAAGGTCACCCACGAGTATGACGACGCGGGCAACCTGATCGCTTCCGTCTGGTATGTGAACGGCGAGACTGCCAAGACCGAAGACGGCTATTCTGCCGCGAAGTATGAGTACGACGCGCGCAAACGCCTTACCAAGGAAAGCTACTTTGACGAGGCTATGAGCCGCGTCACCACCAGGCTCGGTTACTCCGCGATCGCTTACACCTACGACAACGCCGGCAATACCCTGCAGGTCCGCTATCTGGACGAGCAGGACAAGCTGGTGCGGCTGCCCGAAGGCTTCAGCGTATGGAACAGGGAATATGACCAGTACGGCCATGTGATCCTCGAGCAGTATCTGGACGAGAGCGAGCGCATCGCTTCTCTGACCGCGAGAGCGCCTTCTACCCGCAGGCTTTACGACGCGCGCGGCAACCTGCTGCGTGTCGAGTACCTGAACGCGGGCATGCAGCCGGTAGAGACCCAGTTCGGCTATGCGGCCATTGCGTACACTTACGACGCGCAGGACCGCAGGGTCACCGAGGACTACCTGGACACCACCGGCCTCAACACCATGATCTCCCAGGGCTACTCCGGCAGACGCTTTGAGTACAGCGATCAGGGCAAGGTGTGGCGCACCACTTACGTGGACGCCTTCAACCAGCCCACGCTGTTCAAAGACGGCTATGCCGCTGTGGATTATCTGTACGACAACGACCTTTACCTGACGAACATCGAATACCTGGATGACAACTTCGAGCGTACGTTCATAAGCGCCGGTTATACCGCGATCGCGCGCACGGTGGACAAGAACGGCGATATCCTGACCGAGACTTACCTGGACGGCGATGACAATCCCATCCTTGGCGCGGGCGGATTCGCAGCGCTCAAGAACACCTGGGATGCGCGTCAGCGTCTCGTGAAGCGCGAGTACCTCAATATGGAAGGCCAGCCTGCAAATCTCAACAGCGGCTACAGCGCCATAGGGTATGAGTACGACAACAGCAACAACGTAACGAAGCAGTCCTTCTACAACTCCAAGGGTCAGCTGACCTGGTGCCAGTATGGCTACAGCGAGATAGAGTATAACTACGACGGACACAACCATTGCGTGGAGGAGAGGCTGCTCAACACCAAGGGCCAGCCGGCCATCCACACTTCCGGCCACTACTCTTCTCTGACCCGCAAGGTGGACGCCGACGGACGGATCCTTTCCGTCAGGTACTTTGACATAGCGGGCAATCCCACGCCTTACGCCAACGACTACTCCGAACTCAGGTACACTTACGACCTGGCGGGGCGCGAGACTTCGGTCAGCTTCTATGACAAAGACGGCAAGCCGAAGGCGAATCTGCAGGGTTATGCCTGCAAGACCACCGCTTACAACACCCTTGGCAACGTGACCGAGGAAGCTTACCTCGATACCGAAGGCAAGCTGACCGACACGGTGATGGGCTATGCCAAGGCGGAATACACTTACGACGACTTGGGCAACCAGACTTCGGAAAGGTATTTCGATACCGAATCCCTGGGCGTGACGCCTCAGAGCCTGCCTTACGCGTTTGCCGTAAAGAACTACGACGATGAGGGACGCCTGATCAGCGAAGAGTACTTCGACGAGACCGGCAAGCCCGCTTTAAGCAAGGGCGGTTATGCCGCGCACTACATCACCTACGCCGAGAGCGGCCGGATCGCCGAGGAGAACTACCTTGGCGCTGACCTTAAGCCCGCGGTGGTCGACGGATTCAGCAGGCGTGCACTGGTTTCCGAGAATGATGAGGAACGCACCTATGTGATGCGCGTCATTGACGAAACCGTCGAGGAAGACGCGTACATCGGTTCCGTGCAGACCTACGATCGTTACGGCAACGTGATCAAGGTCAGCTACGTTGACGCGCAGGACAACGCCGCGATAGGGCCTGAGGGCTGCAGCACCGTGACCAGGGAATACACCAGCCGCGGTCAGGTGGCCAAAGAACTGTACTTCGACGGAAACAATGTTCCCTTCGCCGTGGACGGCGTGTACGGCGTAAAGAAGGAATACTCCGCGTTCGCCAAGCTGATAAAGGAAACCTGGCTCGACGCTGACGGAAACGCGGCAACGACCAAAGACGGTTATGCGAGCATCGTATACGAGTATGACCTGAGCAATTCCAGCACGGTAGAGAAGTACATCACCTACTATCTGGATGAGGCCGGTGAGAAGTGCGCTGCCAATAACGGCGCATGGGGCATCAGCCAGGTCTACTATCCGGTCACCCGCGTGCATGAAGTGACGTTCCTGGACGAAGCCGGCAAGCCCGTTACCATGACTGACGGCTACGCCATCTACGAATACGAACTTGACGCAAACGGCAACGTCACCTGGGAAGGCTACTATGACAGCATCAAAGCCCGTGTGAACTGTCTGGACGGTTACTCCAGCGTGGAGCGCGGCTATGACAGCGAGGGCAGGCTGGTATCCGAGCGTTACCTTGACAGATACAACAAACTGACCAACAATTCTGAAGGCGTGGCGGGCTGGAACGGCTACTACACAGTGGACGGCACTCTGGTCGTCACCAACCGGTATGACAAGGACCGCAATCCCGTACCGGCGGACAAGCAGTAAAGGAGGGCCGTGACTATGAAGAGAACGAGCATCCACACTCCGCGCATGATGCGGGTACTGGTCAAACTGGCGGCTTTGGTGCTGACGGTCTGCCTCATGACTTCGTTTGCGGCGGCGGAAGGCACCCCGGAAGGAAACGGATGGGTCGATTTCCTGCTGATATGCAATGAAGGCATGAACAACGACAAAGGCAACGCGGGCAACACCCTGATGGTCGTTTCCATGAATCCCGAAAACGGCAAGATCCGGCTGCTTATGTTCACCTGGGATACCTTCATCGATTACGAAGGCTACGACGTGCCCCAGAAACTGGACATGCCGTACCGCAACAACGGTCCCGAAGAAGCCATGAAGGTGTTCAATGACAATTTTGGCACGAATATCAAGTACTATCTGTCGCTGAACTACCTGAACCTCGCCAGTATGATTGATGATTACGGCGGGATCGGAGTCGATGTGTCCCGTGCGGAGCGCAACGCGCTGAACGGCATGGTGGCTTCCAAGAAGAACCAGCTGGTCGCAAACGTGGGCAGCGGCCTGCTGACCCAGGCGGTCATCGACATGCTGGCTGAAGAGTATTACCTGAACGACTTCGGTCCCGACACCCACCTGAACGGACTTCAGGCGGTGGGCTTTGGCTGGCTCCAGTACGATTCCGTGTACAACTGCTGCGAGCGTGAGGTAGAGGTCATTGCCGGCTTGTTCAAGAGCAGCGGCGCGACTATCGCCCAGAAGATCGCGTTCTATACCAACGAGACCGGGGCACCTGAAGGTGAAGCGGAAGGCAAACGCCAGATCAACCTGGACGATATAAGCGAGGAAGATTACGCGTTTATCCGCGAGCAGATCGACCCCATCTTCCGCAAGTCCTACAACAACCTGCCCGAGGATGACATCCGCGCGATCTCCATCGCTCTGGCACGTGTGGCGTATGAGGCATCCAAGCAGGGCGTGAACATCTTCGACACAGAGTCTCTGGAGTACATGGTACTGCCTCTGGAAGCGCAGGACGAATATGACGTTATCGCCGGTGCCAAAGGCCACATCGTGGATAAGGAAGCCAATTCCGCTGCGATCGCCGAGTTCCTGTTTGGCGAAAACTGATCTACAAGACGAAGTTTGAACGGCACTGTTTGGTTTGACAGGCCGTAAGGATTCCCGATATAGCTTCTGTTACCTTGCCCGGAGTTTGGGATGCTTATCCCTGCCCCGGGCATGGCGAAGCTATATCCTTTTTTAATCATATGTGATTATTGCTGATTTGGATAAGTCCGGGGAATAATCCCGAAAACTCCGCAACAAAACCCTGATACCTGACAGGTGCTGTCAAAACCATGACATAGAAAATAATACAATTAAATGTATAGAAAGTAATATACGCAAGATATGGATAAAGAGAAAAGTTATATAACTGAAAAAAAGCGAATAAAATGGAAGTTGGTCATGTTCGACACGGCTTTTTATCTGTTTTCTTGCTGGTTCCTGTATGTGGCATACCCCAGTTCCATTGAACAGCTATCCGCAGCAGACATTACCGGATATACGATATTTGGGTTCATATGTATTTTTCTTCCACGCATAATCTTTGGTATTTACAGAAAAGTCTGGAGATATGCCGGCTCATCTGATTACCTAACCTTAGTCATAGCGGATTTTCTCGGATGTGTACCGTTTGTTTTACTCCGAACCTTCGCGCCTAATAGGCTTACCTTTGTCAGAGCGGTTTCCATAGTCATGGCTGATCTGCTTGGGGCGATCTGCATGCGGCTGGCCTATCAGTTCATATACGCTAATCGCAATAGCGCCTCGAAGCTCATGCCTTATTTCCTTAAGGTCGTGAGTGTAGCTACAGGCAGTTCGATAAGGCAGGACGATGGTCTTTCGGATGCGAGGAAGATAAAAATAGCCATCATAGGTGCCGGAAGTGTAGGGGCAATGCTGGCCGAAGATCTCTTAAGCAATCCCAACGCCATATACAAGCCGGTTTGCTTTGTCGACAGCGACAAGGAAAAGGTCGGCCGCGTGATCTCTGGAATCCCAATTATAAGCGGTGAGACTGGAGGAAAGCCTCTGGAGTCTTATGGCGTTCAGGAAGTTGTTATAGCTCTTCCGGGCGCAGACTCCGAAAAGCGCAAGACACTGTACGATATTTACAAGAATCTGGGGTATAAGGTCAAGTCATACGATTACCCTTCACTTGAAGCAAATTCAGGCAAACGCAGCATAAGAGATTTCGCCATAGAAGATTTGTTGTACCGCAAAGAAGTCAGCGTGATCGATGCGAAGACAGCCTCGTGGTACATTGTGAATCAGTTATTGCGTTCAAAGTTCAACACTCAAAAAGCAAGAACTGACAATAAAACGCCTCGGTATTTGCTAGATCTTGCAAAAGAAATGGTGCTTTTAGGATAATCTCTTCTAGAAACTGAGTTCAGACAGACTTGGCTTTAGACTCCAAGAGAATCGCGAG
>JAFWUC010000018.1 GCA_017518705.1 Clostridia bacterium | reverse complement strand
TTTGAAGCGCACCCTGGCGTTCCGAATCTTTGTGCTAAGTGGAGTAAACCACCCTAAAAACCAGCGATTTTCCTTTTCTCTGGCGGCAATATTGCGGCTGAGCATCCTGAAAATGCCCCAGATCCACAGCGCAGTGGAAATAAGCCCCAAAATTGACGATCTGATGAACAGGTTCAGCACCCACAGCGCCAGCCCCGTGAAGTACGAGGCCATCACCAGTTCGTCCGTGCCGCGCCGCCCCTGCATGAAGCGGTACAGCCGCATTTTAAATGAATTCATTTCGTTTCCCTGTCAGTTTATTTTATCCTGAGCGTCACGATCTCGTAGGGCTTGAACTCGAGCTCTATGCTGCTGCCCTTAAATTCGGCCTTTTCAAGATCGTCTTCCATAAGGCTGGTGAAGCATGCCGCTTCGGGCGCGTTCTCCAGCGTGAGGGTGGCTTTCGTGCGGGCGCCGAAGCACTCGTACAGGCGGATTATGGTGCCTTCTCCGTGCAGCGCGGCCTTGACGGTCTCTATCATCACGTTGGGTTTGTCCACGCTTGCAAACGCGAAGGAAACGTCCCTGTTCCCGTTTTCCGCCTTGATCGCTTCAACGGGGATGTTGAACCGATAGCCCGCTTCGGGCACATTCGCCTGTCTCCAGTCACCGCAGTGCGGCATGAGGCTGTAGCAGAACACGTGCTTTCCAATGTCGGCGGTGGGGTCGGGATCGGTGGCAGACTTGACCAGGCTGAGCGCCACGCTGTCCTCGTCCACGGAATAGCCGTACTTGCAGTCGCTGAGTATGGCCGCGCCGTACGCCGCTTCGCTCACGTCCATCCACTTGTGGGCGCACACCTCGAACCTGGCCACGTCCCAGGAAGTGTTCTTGTGGGTGGCGCGGGTGACGTTGCCGTACTGGATATCGAACTGCGCCTGGTTGTAGAACACGTCCACGGGGAAGTGGGCCTTGAGCAGACCGTGGGGCTCCTGCCAGTCCACAACGGAACTGAAGTCCACCCGCTTGATGTCCGCGGGGATGATGTAGTCCTGGGTGATTGCGCTGTCGCCGGTCAGCCACTTGACCCTTATCACGCCCGCCACGGGACCGACGCTGATGACCTTGACCTCCACAGGCTTTTCCACCTGCCAGGACTTCTCGCGGTAATAGATATTGATATCCCAGGCGTCGTAGTTGTGGGGACGGTTCTCGTAATACACCAGGCTGTTGAGCTTTTGGCCCGGTTTGACCAGCTGCCTGTCCGCGTCCTTGTCCACGATGGAAGAGATGAACATGTCGGAGTCGAACTCGCCCTTGAGCGCCGCCGTCTCGAAGCCCTTGTCGTCCAGTTTCACTCTGGGGGCGCCTTCACTGCCGTACACGAAGAACATGGGCTTGGCGCTCATGGGTTTAAGATCCTCCACATACGCCACATACCTGTCTTCCACCTTCTGGGCGGCGAACTCGCGCCCGTCCAGCGTCCTTAAGGCGCGCACGCCTGCTGGCGCGTCGAACCACACCAGGTCGCTCCTTGCGGATGACAGGGTATTGGTGAGTATCACGTCGCCCTTCGCGTCCTTCATCAGGCGCTTTACGGCGTTCTGCTTGAGCGCGTCGACGCGTTTGAACAGGTCGGCGTATGTCTCGTCGGAATCCGTGTATACCTTGTGTATGGAGCTGCCGGGCAGTATGTCGTGGAACTGCAGTGTGAGCATGCTGCGCCAGATGGAACGCATTTCGTCCTGCGGATACTCGCCGCCCGCCTTGGTCAGCCAGAATTCCAGGTCCCTGAGCGCCAGCTCCAGCTTGCGGTTGTTGCGCTTGTTCTTGCCCTGGGATGTGTAGGTGCCGCGGTGGTATTCAAGGTAAAGCTCTCCGCTCCACACGGGCAGCCGCTTGTCTCCGGACACGCGCTTGTCCAGCGCCTCGAAGAAGTCGCGGGCGAAGGACTGCTTTACCGCCGGGCAGCCCGCCACGGGGTACTTCATGCGCCGGGCGTTCTCTATCATCCAGTCGGTGGAGCCGCCGCCGCCGTCGCCAAAGCCGTAGCTTACCAGGAAGTGGTTGTCAAGCCCTTTCTGCTGGAAGCGCTTCCAGCCGCCTTTGATCTGGTTAGGCTCCAGCATGGCGTTATAGGTGGTGAAGAACTGCAGATCGTCATGGCGCTCGTAGTCGTCCTCTCCGCCATATTCCCGTGCGGGCAGGAAGTGGGTCAGCACCTTGGAGCCGTCTATGCCCTTCCAGCTGAAGGTGTCGTAGGGAGACTTGTTGAACTCGCTCCAGCTCAGTTTGCTGGTCAGGAAGTAATCGATGCCGCTCTTTTTGAGTATCTGGGGCAGCGCGGCGCTGTAACCGAACACGTCGGGCAGCCAGAGTATGCGGCTCCTTACGCCCAGTTCGTTCTCAAAAAACTCGTTGCCGTAAAGGAACTGCCTTACCAGGGCTTCGCCGCCGGACAGGTTGCAGTCCGCCTCGACCCACATGCCGCCCTCGGCTTCCCAGCGCCCCTCCCTGACGGCCTGCTGTATGCGGCCGAACAGCTCGGGCTGGTCTTCCTTAACAAACTGGTACAGCTGCGCCTGGGAGGACATGAACTTGAACTCGGGGTAATGCTGCATGAGCTTGAGCATGGTGGCAAAGGTGCGCACCGCCTTGTGACGGGTCTGGTATATGTCCCACAGCCACGCGACGTCGATATGGGTATGCCCGATGCACTCGGCGACGGACTCGGGCTCTATGTCCTTGAGTTTGTCGTAGTAATTTTCTTTAAGGTAATCCCGGGCCGCCTTTATCGAAGCGTGGAATTCCGGGGAGAAAGGCCGGCGCAGGTCCAGCAGATTGCAGGCGTCGGAGAGCGCCTTGAGGGTCAGCTCACGGTCTCTGGAATCGGTTTTTTCCAGCAGAGCCGCGCTGTGGGGCACGTCGATATCGTAATACAGCTGGCATACGTCATCCGCCCAGTCGGCAAGGAAGAAGCGCATGCGCGGCACCATCAGACCCGCGCCGTTGCGCTTGGTGTTGTGATACGCCTGTATGAAGATCTGGAAGCTCTCGCCGGGTTTGGCTTCATCCTGCAGTATAAGACTCAGATGGCGGGTATCGAACGCCTGCTCGATGCGCCCGTTCACCCACACCACCATCTGGCTCATGGTGGCTTCCCAGCCGTCCATGCCCGTGTCCTCGCACAGCCGCGCCTGTCCGGTGAAGCCTTCGGGCACGGTCACGGTAAAGCGGAAATCGTACCAGTTCTCGCCTTCGGTTTTCGCCCAGTAATCCCCGTTTTGGAAGGGAACATACTCTTTTTTGCCCCGGGGAGAGATCTCTATCCCCTCGACGTCGACGGTGTTGCGCACCCGGTATCCGGCCAAAACCGCCTTAAGCTTCCTGATACGCGCGTCCAGCTGATGCATTATCATGCCCGTTTCCTCCGTTTATTGTTTTTCCCAGTCTCCCGTAAACACCTTTACGCAGTCGCCCGTCATAAAGGCATGGTTCGTTTTTGCGTCGTATTCTATAAGCAGCCGCCCGCCGGGCAGGTCTATGTATGCCCTGTCCCCCACGAGCCCCAGCGCGCGGGCCGCTATCATTGTGGCGGTAGAGCCGCTGCCGCAGGCGAGGGTAGGACCGCTGCCCCGCTCCCAGATGCGCGCCTGTATCTCTTCCTTCCCGGTGACTCTGGCAAAGGACACATTCGCGTCCAGCGGGAAGACGCTGTGGGTCTCGGCCATGCGCCCGAGCCTTGCAAACTCCTCTCCTTCCGGGAATAAGTCGAACGTCACCGCGTGGGGATTGCCTATGTTCAGGCAGAAAAAGCTGAGCGTTTTGCCGCACAGCTCCAGCGTGACCCGGTTCGAGCTGCCCCGGACGGGTATTTTTGCCGGCTCAAAGCAGGGTTCGCCCATATCCACGCGGGCGGAGACCGCCTTGCCGCCTTCCACGTTCACCCATACCCGGCGCAGCCCGTTGCCGGTCATTATGTCCAGCTGTTCGCGGGGCGCTATGCCGCTGTCGTACAGGTATTTGGCCACACAGCGGATCCCGTTGCCGCACATCTCCCCTTCGGAGCCGTCCTTGTTGAATATGCGCATTCGCGCGTCGGCGCCTTCGCAGGGCTCGATGAGTATGAGCCCGTCCGAGCCTATCCCGTAGTGGGGACGGCTTATATCCACCGCGAGCTCGCTTGAGGGCAGGGGCAGCGTCTCATGAAAGCGGTCCACGTACACATAGTCGTTGCCCGCGCCGTGCATCTTGGTAAATCTCATAATATCTCCGTTATTATACCTGTTTGGCTCCCGTCGGTCAAGTATTGCCAAATCCGCCCGCAGGGGCTATAATTTGGGCGGAGGCGGTAAAATGTATTCCTGCGAGGTCAACGGCGTAAAGATCGATATCCCCGTGAGCGACGGCCTGTTTTCCCCCCGTCACCCGGACAGGGGCACCCTTGCCATGCTCTCGCTCGCGCAGTTTGCCCCCGGCACCCGCTGCCTGGACCTGGGCTGCGGCTGCGGGCTGGTGGGCATCTACCTGGCTCTCACATTGGGGCAGGAAAACGTGGTCCTGTGCGACGTGGATCCCCTGGCGGTACAGGCTGCCCGGGAAAACCTGGCCGCGAACCGCTTAAGCTGCCCCGTGTACCTGTCCGACGCTCTGGACGGCGTGCCGGACCGCGCCTTCGGGCTGATCCTGTGCAATCCGCCTTACCAGAGCGACTTCGCAGTGGCCAAGAAGCTGATAGAAAAGAGCTTCAACCGGCTTGAGATCGGCGGCACGCTCATGCTGGTGACCAAGCGCCGCGACTGGTATCTGAACAAGCTTAAGGCTGTGTTCGGCGGCGCAAGGATCGCTGAAAAAGACGGGTATTTCGTGTTTACAGTTGTTAAACAGCGTCAAACCTACGCCAGCAAGCTCAAAAAGTAAGCCAGTCTGTTCAAAGCCTATCTGCTCAGGGCGGCCAGCCAGCCCTTCATCCTGACTATCAGTTCGGCATTGTCCTTTGTTTTTTCCATGAGCGATATGAGCTGCTCCGTGGCGTCGATATTGTTCGCGCCCGCCAGCATGCGGCGTATCTGCAGCGCGCCCGCGGCTTCCTGGGGCGTATAGAGCAGCTCGTCCCTGCGGGTGCCGGAGCGGTTGAGCTCTATGGCAGGGAAGACCCTGCGCTCGGACAGCTTCCTGTCCAGGTGCAGCTCCATGTTGCCCGTGCCCTTGAATTCTTCATAAATAATGTCGTCCATGCGGCTGCCCGTGTCCACCAGTGCGGTGGCGATTATGGTCAGGCTGCCGCCGTTTTCTATATTGCGGGCCGCGCCGAAAAACTTTTTGGGCTTGTACAGCGCTCCCGGGTCGAGACCGCCGGACAGGGACCTGCCCGTGGGCGGTATGACCAGGTTGTACGCCCGGGCAAGGCGCGTGATGGAGTCCAGCAGTATCACCACGTCCCTGCCAAGTTCCACCTGGCGCATGGCCTTTTCCAGCACCATTTCGCTCAAACGGGTATGGTTTTCGGGCGCTTCGTCGAAGGTGGAATACAGTACTTCACCGGTGGTGGAGCGCTGCATGTCGGTGACTTCCTCCGGACGCTCGTCTATAAGCAGCACTATCAGCTGCGTTTTCGGGTTGTTCTGGGTGATCGCGTTGGCGATCTTTTTGAGCAGTACGGTCTTGCCGGCTTTGGGCGGGGAAACTATGAGCCCCCTCTGCCCCTTTCCTATCGGCGCTACCAGGTCTATGGTGCGCAGCGCCAGGTCGGTATTGCCCAGCGGATTTTCCAGCCGCAGGCGGCGGTCCGGAAATACGGGGGTCAGGTCTTCGAAGCGGGGGCGGCGGCGCGCGGCGTCCGCGCTCAAGCCGTTCACGGTGGACACGAATATCATGCCCTCGTAGCGGTCGCCGTCCCTCACCGGGCGGGTCTTGCCGGTGATATAGTCTCCGCTTCTCAGGTTGAAGCGGCGGATCTGCATCTGGGACAGGTACACGTCGCGGCTGCCGGGCAGGCAGTTGTCCGCCCTTAAAAAGCCGTAGCCGTCGGGCATGATCTCCAGCACGCCGCGGCCTTCTCCCCAGTCACCCGCGGGCGCCTCAGGTATCCGGGACGACGTGTCGGCTTCCTCCTGCGAAACGTCGGAGGCTAAGTCCTCATCATCTACCGGCTCAGGCTCCGCAGCTTCCTTTTCCTGCGCGGCGGAGGGCTCGTCTGCTGCTTCCGAAGCGGGCGCTTCGGCTTTTTCGCCCGCCGGGGCTTCCTCTGCCTTAGGCTGTTTGCGGGAGCGGGAGTGCTTGCGCGGCGCGGGAGCTTCCTTTACATGAGTTTCCAGTGCAGGCGTTTCCGGCGCGGGCGTTTCCGCTGCGGCGGCTTCGGGTGCGGGCTGCGCTTTTTGCGCTTTGGTTTCCCCGGCGCCGGCGTCTGCGGGAACGTCAACGGCATTTGCCGCCGTCTGTTTCGGCCTGGCCTGACTCGCTTCCTTTGGCTGCGCCGCTTCCGGTTGCTGCGTTGCTTCTGGTTGCTGCGCTGCTTCCGCGGATCCCCTTTCTTCCCTCGCCGCGATTATAAGTTCTATCATTCTGGCTTTCGCGGCGCCGGACGGAAGCTTTATGCCTTCCTGCTTGGCAATCTGCTTCAATTGCACGCCGGTTTTTCCGTACAGATAACTGTTATCCATTTGTCCTCCGTGAGTGGCAGAAATATGAAAAAGAGGTTTGATTTAATACAGAATATAATGAATATACAAACCGAAACCTGCCGGAAACACTTTTTCCGGCGGGAACAAACGTTTTGGGATGCAATTCGGATATCAGGAAATATCTTCCAAAAGACGCGCCCCTTTACATGAATATGCAAAGGGGCATAAGAAAAGAATCAGTACTTACGCTTACGAGCGGCCTCAGCCTTTTTCTTGCGCTTTACGCTGGGCTTTTCGTAATGCTCACGCTTCCTGGCCTCGGCAAGGATGCCGCTTCTGGCGGTGAGCCGCTTAAATCTTCTCAGCGCGCTTTCCAGAGACTCATTCTCGTGTACACGGATTTCAGACATTGTTTTCCCTCCCCTCGCTTTCAGGTTGCACCGTTTGCAGGTAAAGCATGGGGTGCGATACTTGGGTATTATACCCGAATACGCGCCTTTCGTCAAGCGTTTGTTAGTTTAAGCTTTTGCAAACGGATGTTATAATTAGTTTACCCCATGCGCTCGGACAGCTCCTCGCCGCCTAGTATGTGCACGTGGACGTGGCGGACGCTCTGACGGCCGTCGGCGCCCTTGTTGGTGATGAGCCTGAAGCCGTTTTTAAGCCCCAGGTTTTCCGCCACGAGGCAGGCTTTCTGCAGCATTTCTCCCGCCAGGGCGGGCTCTTTGCCGGACAGTTCGGCCATATCCGCGTAATGCGCCTTGGGGACGATCAGCGCGTGGACCTTCGCCTGGGGGTTGATGTCAATAAAGGCGTAAAACTTCTCGTCCTCATACGCCTTGGTGGAGGGTATTTCCCCCGCCGCGATTTTGCAGAACAGACAGTCGTTCATCGTATCAGCCTTCCTTTTCAGTCTTCATTCAGCGCTTTTCCGTAGATCACCGTGCCCTCTGCCCTTTCGAGCCGCACGGTTTTTATCTCTCCCGCTTTGGCATCTGCCCGGACCCTGACGTAGCTGCCCGAGTAGCCTTCGCACTCGTTTTCGCCGGTGACCGTCTCAAACAGCACTTCCGCCTCGCTGCCTTCGAGAGATTTGACGTATTCTTCCTCCAGCTTGTTCCCTATCTCTATCAGGCGCCGCGCCCTGTCGCGCTTGACCGTCTCGCTCAGCTGGTCCGGCAGGCTGTCGGCGCGGGTGCCCCTGCGCCTCGAATACGGGAACACGTGCAGGCGGGAGAGGCGCGCTTCCCGGACGAACGCGCAGGTCTCGCCAAACTCCGCTTCGGTCTCCCCGGGAAAGCCGGTTATCACGTCGGTAGTCACCGCGCACAGCGGGAACATACGCCTGAGCAGTTCGCAGGCATCCAGGTATTCCCGTGCGGTATAGCGGCGGTTCATGCGCTTGAGCACCGTGTCGCTGCCGCTTTGCAGGGACAGGTGGAACTGGGGGCACAGCCCTTTTATGCCGCGCAGCCCCTCGGCGAATTCGGGCGTGATGCCCTTGGGTTCGAGGGAGCCCAGCCTGACCCGGCCTATCTCCTCCGAAACGAGCCTGACCGCGTCCAGCAGGCTTTCTCCCGTGTCCTTTCCGTAGGACATCAGGTGGATGCCAGTTATGACCGCTTCCTTATAGCCGGCGAGTCTGAGCCTCGCCGCTTCCTCGCGCACGTCATTTAGCCGCATGGAGCGCACGGGTCCCCTGGCGAACGGGATTATGCAATAGGAGCAGTACCTGTCGCAGCCCTCCTGTATCTTCATCGCCGCGCGGGTCCTGCCTTCCTGACAGGTGGTGGACAGCGGCTCGAAAGGAATGCCCTTAAGGCTGCCTGTGGCGTCGAGCGGCGCCGCCTGCTTAAGCGCCTGCCGGTACAGTTCCACAACTTTCGAGCGGTTCGCAGCGCCGATTATCAGCCTTACGCCCTCCAGCGCCACGCTTTCGGGGCTTATCTGGCTTAAGCACCCCGCGGCGATTATGTCAGCGTCCGGATGTTCGCGGTGCACTCTTCTGATCAGCTTAAGGCTCTTGTGGTCACCCGTGCCGGTGACGGTGCAGGTGTTGATAAGGTACACGTCCGCGCCGGAATCAAAATCCGCATACTCGTATCCCGCCCGCAGGAACTGTTCCAGCATGGCCTGGGTGTCGTATGCGTTGACCTTGCAGCCCAGCGTGACGGCGGCGATCGTGGGCATCACATATCCCCCCACAGCGCCAGTATCTCGGCGGAAGCGGCTATGGCGGCAGTTTCCGCCCTGAGTATCCGCCTGCCCAGGGTGAGGGCGCACGCCCCCGCGTTTATGAGCGTTTCCATCTCTTTTTCGCTTATGCCGCCCTCGGGACCTATCACGCAGGCCAAGTCGTTAAGCTCCGGCTGCTGCCTGAACACGTCCAATAGCCGCATGTCCCTGGCGTTTTCCCAGAACACGAAGCATTTCCTGTGGCCGGACACCCTTTCTGCCAGCGTTTGGAAATCTATCGGGTCGGGTATCTCCATTTCCCGCGTCCTGCCGCACTGCTTGAGCGCTTCCCTCGCTATCCGGCGGGGACGCTCCAGCTTTTTTGCGGCCTCGGCGGCGCTCACCTGCATGACCGAGCGCTCCATGCGCACGGGCACCAGCCGGCTCACGCCTATCTCGGTGAGCTTCTGGGCGATCAGTTCCAGCTTTTCGCCCTTTACCAGCCCCATGTACACCGTGAGGCTCACGGGCGCTTCGGTGGACGGCAGCATCTCACTCAGAATAATACCCACCTCTCGTCCGTTTACGCTGAGTGTGCCCTTCCACGCGCGGCCCCGGCCGTCCATGGCTTCGACTTCGTCGCCATCGGAAAGCCTGAGCACTTTCAGCGCATGCCGGGCCTCATCGGTCGAGAGGCTGGCTGTATTCCCGTTTATATTGTCTTCGGAAAGCAGAAATCTGTGCATCTTACCGGCAGGCGATGGCGGTCCACTCACCTTCGTTGCGCACGTCCAGGGATGTGAATCCCGCCGCCCTGAGCGCGGCGATCGTCTCGTCTTCCCTCTCCCTGGCTATGCCGGAACAGATGAACACACCGTTTTCGTTCAGGTGCTTTTTGGCGTCCGCGGCTATAAAGATGATCACGTCCGCGATTATGTTCGCGCTTATAAGGTCCGCGCTCACGTCCGCCTTTTCGAACAGATCCCCGCAGGCGCAGCTGATTCTGTCCTCAAGCCGGTTTATCTTCACGTTCTCGGCCGCCACCTTCGCAGCCATGGGGTCTATGTCGCTGGCCAGCACGCTTTTGGCGCCCATCAGCGCGGCGGTCATGGCCAGTATGCCCGTGCCGGTGCCTATATCCAGCGCAGTCATGCCGGGCTTTATGTATTCCTCTATCAGCGCCACGCACATGCGGGTGGTCTCGTGGGTACCCGTGCCGAACGCCATCCCGGGGTCTATGGTGATTACCTTGTCGCCCTCGTCCGGCGAATAGCTTTCCCAGCCGGGGCAGATGACTATATGTTTGCCCAGCCGGAATGGCTTGTAGCTCTTTTTCCAGCTTTCCGCCCAGTCCTCTTCGTCTATGTCGTCGAACCTGAGTTCCAGCTTGCCCATATCGACTTCGGGAGCCAGTTGGCGCAGCGAAGACAGGCGCGCCCTTATGTTGGCAACGGTATCCTTTATGCGCTCGTCCTCGGGATAGTAGCCCGACACTTTCACGTCGTCGCCTATCCTGCGGGCGATCTCCTCGTCGATTATGTCCCACTGACCCTCGGGACGCTGGTTGAGCGCCACGTCGTTTTTATCCTCTATCATGACGCCCGCGCTGCCCTCGCTTATCAGCAGCTGGCTGACTATGTCGCTGGCGAGGGTGGTGGTGAGCACGGTAAGCTTAAGCCATTTCATCAGCCTCCGAAGGCCTCCTTTATTTTCTCGAGAAAGGACTTTTTCTTTTCGTATTCCCGTCCGGTGGTGGATTCCTCAAACGCCCTCAGTTTGGCCTTCTGGGCGTCGGTGAGCTTCTTGGGCACCTCGACCTGAGCGGTAAAGTACAGATCGCCCTTGGCACTGGAGCGCACGTAGGGAATGCCCATGCCCTTGAGCTTGAACCTTTCGCCCGGCTGCGTGCCTTCGGGAATGGTGAACTTGACGGGCCTGTCCAGCGTGGGAACGTCTATCTCCGCGCCCAGCGCCGCCTGGGCGAAGGTCACGGGGATGTCCACATAAATGTCCTGCCCGCTTCGCGTAAACAGCTTGTGGGGCTTTATGCTGATCACCAGCTGCAGATCGCCCGCGGGTCCGCCGTTTTCGCCCGCGTTGCCCTGGCCGTGGATGTTAACCACGTTGCCCGCGTCGACGCCGGCGGGGATGTTCACGCTCCTGCGGCGGGTGGTGCGGATCTTGCCGTTGCCGCCGCACTTGGTGCAGGGATCCGGTATCGTCTGGCCCCGGCCCCGGCACGCGGAGCACTCGGTCCTGCGCTGCACGCGCCCGAAAGCGGTGTTGCTTATCACGGTCTCCACGCCCGTGCCCTTGCACCTGGTGCAGGTCTGGGGCTTGGTGCCCGGTTTGCAGCCGCTGCCGCCGCACACGTCGCACGCCTCCACACGGGACAGGTTGATCTCCTTCTGGCAGCCCTTGGCAGCCTCTTCGAAGGTGAGGCTCAGGTTCATGCGGATGTCGTCGCCCTGCATGGGCACGTTCCTGCGGGCGCCGCCCGTCGTGCCGCCGGTGAACATGTTGAACAGGTCGTCTAGCCCGCCGAAGCCGAAACCGCCGCCGAAGCCGGAAGCAAAGCCGTCGAACCCGCCCGCGCCCATGCCCGGGTTGTCTTCAAAGCCGAACTGGTCGTACCTGGCCCGTTTCTGTGGATCGGACAGCACGGAATACGCCTCGTTCACTTCCTTGAACTTCTCTTCCGCGTCCTTGTCTCCGGGATTGACGTCCGGATGGTATTTTTTTGCCATCGTGCGGTACGCTTTTTTTATGGTGGCTTCGTCCGCCGAGCGTTCAATGCCCAGCACCTCGTAATAATCCCGTTTCGCCAAAGATATTACCTCTTTTTTGTTTCTCTTATAATACGGCTGTAAGCGAAGGCACTTGCCTCCGCTTAAGCCATTTTACTTTTATTGTATTAAGCTCCGAAGAGCGCGCGGGTTAATTGTCGGTGAAGGTGGAATCCACGGTGCCGTCGTCGTTCACGCCGCCGCCGGGCTGCTCGGTGCTGCCCGCTCCGGGATTGGCGCCGCCCTGCTGCTGGTATACCTTGCCGAAGATCTGGTAGGTCTTCTGGGTGAAGGCGTCCATGGCGCTCTTGATGGCGGCGGAGTCGTTGCCTTCCCTGACCTTTTTGAAGTCAGCCAGTTCGTTCTCCAGCGTCGCCTTGTCGGCGGGATCCAGCTTGGCGTCCATTTCCTTCATGGTCTTCTCGGTCTGGTAGATCAGGTTGTCCGCCTGGTTCAGGGTCTCGACCTCTTCCTTGCGTTTCTTGTCTTCCTCGGCGTACCTTTCGGCGTCGTTGACAGCCTTCTTGATGTCTTCCTCGCTCATGTTGGAAGAAGCGGTGATGGTGATGTTCTGCTCATGG
>JAFWUC010000017.1 GCA_017518705.1 Clostridia bacterium | reverse complement strand
TGATGTTCATAAAAAAGGAGCGCGTCAAGGACACCGCGGGCATACTTCTGGGGTTTGCGGTACTGATGTTCGGCATGCAGACCATGTCCTCCTCGGTGGCGCCGCTGGGCGAAAACGCGACCTTCCGCAGCCTGCTCACCATGTTCTCCAACCCGTTCCTGGGCGTGCTGGCGGGCACCGTGGTGACCGCGCTCATACAGTCCTCCAGCGCATCGGTCGGTATCCTGCAGGCGCTGTCCGCCACGGGCGCGGTATCCTGCGCCGCGGCGCTGCCCGTGATCTTCGGTTTCAACATCGGCACCTGCGTGACTTCGCTCATGTCCTCTTCGGGCACTTCGCCCGACGCCCGGCGCGCGGCGGTCATACACCTTATGTTCAACATCGCCAGCGCCTTGGTGCTGCTGCCGATATACTACCTGCTGGACAGCCTGATCGGCTTCGGCTTCTCATCGTCGCCGGTCAACACCTTCGCGATCGCGCTCATCAACACCGTCATCAAGGTGCTAAGCGCCTTCATACTGCTGCCGTTCTCGCAGCAGCTGGTCAAACTTTCCTGCCTGATCGTGAAGGACACGAAAGCGCCCGCGGAAAAGCGGATGCTGGACGAGCGCCTGTTCATAAACCCCTCCCTGGCGCTGGACGCGGCGTCCTCTGTGGCAAAGGGCATGGCGGACACGGTGTCGGAGAGCTTTTCAAGGGCCATAAGCCTGCTGGACCATTATTCTTCCAGGGGCTATGAGAACGTGAGGGAAGACGAACAGAAGGCCGACAAGCTGGAAGACATGCTGGGCACGTACCTGGTGAAGCTGGGCGAGACCCACCTGGGCGGCGACGACAGCCACGCGCTGACCAAGCTGCTGCGCCTGATCGGAGACCTGGAGCGCATAAGCGACCACGCGCTGGCGATAGCCGAGTCCGCCAGGGAGCTGAACGAAAAGGAGCTCACCATGTCGGCGGCGGCGCAGGCGGAGCTTAACGTGATAATCCAGGCGGTGGGCGAGTGCCTGCGCCTGGCAATAAACGCGTTCACCAACGACGACGTGCTGTGCGCCGCGCAGGTGGAGCCGCTGGAGCAGGTGGTGGACGTGATGGAATCCCAGGAAAAGACGCGCCACATAGAGAGGCTCACTTCGGGCGTGTGTTCCATAGAGCAGGGCTTCGTGCTGAACGACATACTGAACGACCTGCGCAGGGTGTCGGACCATTGCTCCAACATCGCGGGCTGCGTGATAGAGACCCACATGAACGCCATGGACATGCACTCCTACCTGAACGAAGTCAAAAGCGGCTCCGACGAGGCGTTCAACGACCGCTTCCGTCATTTTTCCCAGCTGTATTCGCTGCCCGACTGAAAACCGGGCATATAAAACGGCGGGAAGGCACATTGCCTTCCCGCCGTTTGTCTGCATGCTTTATTTTTTGAAGGGCTTGTATTCCACTTCGGTCTTTATGGTCTCCGGGCGCTCTTCCAGCAGCTTGGGGTTGTTTATATACTTCATGAAGCAGCCGCACGCCATGGCGTAGCTCGCGCCGCCGCAGATGCGCTCGTCGGTGTTCACGCCCAGGGGGATGACCGTCTTGGCCTTGATGCCGTCCTTGGTGTTTATGTACTGCTTCTCGAACTTGCCCATGGCCAGAAACACGCTGGTGTTGCCGAAATTGTACAGGTGATGGTACATGCCGGGCAGGCCTATGGAGGCCAGGTTGGTTATGAACATGGAACAGTGGAAGGGCGACAGGTCGTACAGCCAGCCGGGCAGCAGGCCGTAGCGGTCCAGCACCCGGGCAAGGAACACCACGAACTTCACCAGGGGACGGATCCTGACTATCTTGCCCGCGAAATCGCTGGTGCCGTCTACAGCGTCGTTGGCGGCGGGGGTGACCATCCGGGACACTTCCTGAGCCACTTCGTCTATGGTGGCGTCGGGCGCGAAGTGCATCTTTATGGTATCCTCGTCCAGGCTGTCGCGGTTCTTGGCGTTCTTGAGCACGGTCAGGCTGACCACGATCTGGTTGCGCGCGAAGATCTGCCGGTTCATGACGAAGCGGTTGACTTCGGGATACTGGCTGACGGTGCGCACGTAGGCGGCGATGATCAGGTCCATGAACGTGATCTTCACGCCCTGCTTGGAGCGGGTGCGGATATAGTCCGCCATGGGCTCGTAGTCTATGTTGACGGTGATCTGGTTCGATGCGTCGTTGCGGGTGGGCATTATGTAGGGGGTGAACTGGATTATGGGATCGATGTTGTTAAGCCGTCTGCCGTCGGCGCGTCTTCCGAACATATTGGTCATCTCCAAAGTGTTTTTATGTATTTTATCACATGAACAAAGGATTTACAAGAATAAATTTGTTTTCCGCTGTGCAAACGGGGGAATTCTGTGGTATAATCGTAAAAGGAATAATCTGTGCCCGGCATCGGCCGGGATCTGGGAGACTATATGGCACAGGACAGGCTCACGGAAACGGTAACGGCCCGGGAAGACATTTTTTCGGGCAAGGTCATACACGTCCAGAAATGGACGGTGGAGCTCCCGGACGGGGGCACGTCCTTCAGGGAGATCGCGCTGCACAGGGGCGCGGCGGCGGTGGTGCCGGTGGACGGCGAAGGCAACGTGTACATGGTAAGACAGTACCGCTGCGCGCTGGGCAGGCTCACGCTGGAGATCCCCGCGGGCAAACTGGACCGCGAGGGGGAGGACAGGCTGCTGTGCGCCAAGCGCGAACTTAAGGAAGAGACGGGCTTTACCGCCCGCTGCTGGGAAAAACTTACCGACCTGGCCACCACGCCCGGCTTCACCAACGAGGTGATAGGCGTGTACCTGGCGACGGAGCTGGAAAAGGGCGAGGTCAGTCCCGACGAGGACGAATTCATCGACATGGTCAAGCTGCCCTTTGCCGAAGCGATAAAGCTCGTGACGGAAGGCAAGATTAGCGACTCCAAGACGATAGTCGGGCTGCTGCTGGCCAAGGAAAGGCTGAGCTGAAAGAAAAATGTACTCAAAAGCGCTGTGTGAATGGTTCCTGACGGACGGCATATACCCGCCCGTGCGTTTGGACGCGCCGGAATATATAGAGGACGCGCTGACCGAGGCGGGAGTGCTCGGCGTAGGGCTCGATGTCGAGGAGCGCTGCCGGAACGAATGGATATACAGAAGGACCTGGCGGTACCTGACCCAGTTCACCTTGCCGGACACCGAAAAGCGGGTGTTCATGCGCTTAAGCGGGCTGAAGGGCAGGTGGCGGGTCACGGTCAACGGCGCCCTCGCCGCGGAGGGCACGGACAGCTGGTGCGAAACGGAGATCACCGGGCTGCTGGGCGTTCCGAACTACCTGGAGATCGCGTTTTTGCCGGACGACAGCTTTTCACTGTTCCCGCAGGCGGGCTTCAAGGGCAGTTTTCTGCTTAAGCAGGCCGGAAAAGGCGTCATAAAGGATTTCAGGTGCATGTTTTCCGCCGAAGGCGAGCCAGGTTTCATGTGCGCGGCAGACACGACCGCGCCGGGGCGGGCAAAACTCGCATTCACGCTGAGCAACAGCCGGGGAGAGTTCACCGAGACGCTGGATCAGGCGCTCCCGGCGGGCTACACTCCGCTTAAGACCGGGATCTTCGCGGGAAAACTCGCCGCGGGAGAAACGAACCGCCTAAGCGCGCGCCTTAACTTTGACGGGGAGACCTGCGACGCAAGGGAAGCGGAGATATATATCCCCGCAGCCAAAGCGCTCTTAAGGGGCGCGGTGTGCTTAAGCGAAGAAGACTTTGAGCTGGCCCGGGAACTGCACGCGGACACCGCGTACACCCGGGACGCGGAGGCGGACGACGCGTTCATCCGCCGGGCCGCAAAGTACGGGCTGTTCGCTGCCGAAGCAGACGAGGACGTCAAACAGGAGCTGCCTTCGGCGATGTGCAATCCCGACGAAGTCGACCGCATCTGCCCGGACGGGCGCGCGCTGGAGGACGACGTGATCTGGAAGCTCACCCAGTCCGACCGCGCCTGCTTTGACGAGGCGGGCGGCAGCTCGGAGGAACTGGAGGAGGCGGCCGCGCTGAGCCGCTACAACCAGGCGCTGGCGCTCAAGAACCTGGCGCTGGACGCGCGCCTGGCGGGCAAGAGCCTGGTGCTGGACGGCATGGTCAGCTCCGAGTACAGCCTTTCATCGCCCGCGCTGGTGGATTTTGACGGGCTGAAGCGCCCTGCGTTTTTCGCGCTTAAGGACGCCTGGCAAAAGGAATACGCCTTCTGCCGGCTGCCGGAAAACCTGCCGGACGAAGGGATATTCACCGTAAAAGCATATTACGCGGCTGACGACCCGGCGCCTAAACCCCGGGCGGTCAGCGTGAGCGCCTACGATCTCTCCGGGCGGGAGATATTCTCCACCACCTTTGCCGCGACCGTGTCCGGCTGCGTGGGCAGTTTCGCCCTGGAAATGCCCGAAGGCGGCGTGGCGCTGATCCGCACCCGGCTTTTCGACGGTGGGCAGGAGCTCTCCGTAAGCGACCTGGCGGCGTTCATGAGCGGCAGGGGCATAGAAGACCTGGGCGAAGCGCGGCTGTTCTGCGACGGAGAAAGCCTCGTGAACGATTCGGACACGCTGGCTGTGGGCGTATGCGCGGGTGAAGCGGGCTTTTTCGGCTGTCTGCTGCCGGGCGAAGCGGCAGCGGGCAGGGTGACCGATATAAACGCCGTCGAAGGTCTGAACATATACTTTTAGTGCGCCGGCGGGGGATCCGCCGCGGCAGGATATAAGAAGGAAGTAGAAAGTTGATGTTCTCATCCGGTCTGTTTGACCATATGCCCACCCTCGAGACCGAGCGGCTCGTGCTGAGGCGGCTCGAGACGGGCGACGCACAGGACATATTCGATTACGGAAAAGACCCTCTGGTAGCCAAGCACGTGCTGTGGGACGCGTACACCAGCGTGAGCGAGGCGAGAGCTTACATAAAATACATGCTGCGCAAGTACCGGGCGGGGGAGCCGTCCAGCTGGGGCATAGAAGAAAAGGCCACGGGCAGGATCATCGGCACCATAGGCTACATGTGGTACCAGAAGGACAACAACGCCGCGGAAGTTGGCTATTCCCTTTCCCGGGACCGCTGGAACAGGGGCTACATGACCGAGGCATTAAAGGCGGTCATAGACTATTCCTTCAGGGACCTGGGCATCAACCGTCTGGAAGCGCAGCACGAGGTGGAGAATCCCGCCTCGGGAGCGGTCATGCGCAAGTGCGGCATGACAAAAGAAGGCACGCTGCGCGGGCGCCTGTACAACAAGGGCAGGTACGTGGACGTGGAACTGTATTCGATACTTCGCAAGGATTTCATGGCAAAAGTAAAACATAAATGAGGAGGAACACGATGAAGCAGGAGCTTATCCAAAAGGGCTTTGAGTACGCCAAAGAGGTTTACGCGGCCCAGGGCGTGGACGTGGAAAAGGCGATGGAGCAGGCCGCGAAGTTCGCTATCTCCCTGCACTGCTGGCAGGGTGACGACGTTATCGGTCTCGAGAGCGAGGCGGGCGGCACTTCCGGCGGCATCCAGACCACCGGCAACTACCCCGGCAGGGCCCGGAACGGCGACGAACTCAGGCAGGATTTCCTTAAGGCCATAAGCCTGATCCCCGGCAAAAAGAAGCTGAACCTGCACGCCAGCTATGCGGAACTGCACGGCCGCAAGGCGGACAGGGACGCCTACACCAAGGAAGACTTTGCCGACTGGATGGCGTTTTCCAAGGAGAACAAGCTGCCCCTGGACTTTAACCCCACCTACTTCGGACACCCCTATGTGGCAGACGGCTTCTCCCTGTCTTCCAGGGATGAAAAGCACCGCAAATTCTGGATCGAGCACGGCAAGCGCTGCCGCGAGATCGGCGAAGCCTTCGGCAAGGCCCAGGGCGAGCCCTGCGTGATCAACTTCTGGATGCCCGACGGCTACAAGGACACCCCTGCAGACACCGACGCGCCCCGCGCCCGCATGAAGGCTGCGCTGGACGAAATCTTTGAATCCACTTCCTCAATCAGCAAAGAGCACGTACTGGACGCGGTCGAAAGCAAGCTCTTTGGCATCGGCGTTGAAAGCTACACCGTTGGCAGCGGCGAGTTCATGATGGGCTACGCGGTAAGCCGCAATAAGCTGCTGACCCTGGACACCGGCCACTTCCATCCCACCGAGCAGGTCAGCGACAAGCTGTCTGCGGTGCTGCAGTTCCTTCCCCAGATCCTTCTGCACATCAGCCGCCCCGTGCGCTGGGACAGCGACCACGTAGTCATCTGGGATCAGGAGACCGCCCGCATCTTCAACGAGATCGTGGCAAACGGCTACGAAGGCCGCGTGCTGTGCGCGCTTGACTACTTCGACGCCTCCATCAACCGCGTGGCCGCCTGGGTCATCGGCGTCCGCTGCGCCCAGAAGGCGATCCTGTCTGCGTACCTGGCCCCCAACGCCATCCTTCGCAAGTGCGAGTACGAGGGCGACTTCACCAGCCGCCTGGCCCTGCAGGAGGAAACCAAGAACCTGCCCTTCGCGCCCGTATGGGATATGTACTGCTTGAAGCAGAACGTGCCGGTGGGCGACAGCTGGCTTGCCGAAATCAAGCAATACGAAAAGGACGTGCTCAGCAAGCGCTGAGAGAATTTGAACAATTTTCCGGGGCAATAGCAATAGTCTCGGGTGGTTTGGAGGGGCCGCAGCCCCTCCAATTTTGATCCGCAGGGGCAGCTATGCCACCCCGAGGACGCGTTTTTTGCGAAGCAGAGCTTGCCCTGCGGAGCAAAAATTCTTTCCTTGCGCCTTTGCCGCCCGGGAGCCCTGAAGGGGCGAGAGGCAAAGGCGAGGGGGTTCCCGACAGGGGGACGGGTCCCCCTGTCGAGGGCTGTGCAACAGACCTGTTTT
>JAFWUC010000016.1 GCA_017518705.1 Clostridia bacterium | reverse complement strand
CTTCATTTTCCGCGTGAGGGAATTCGAGCAGATGGAGCTGGAGTTCTTCTGCGTGCCGGGCACCGACCTTGAGTGGTTCAACTACTGGCGCTCCTTCTGCCGCGACTGGCTGCTTTCCCTGGGCATCAAGGAAGAGAACCTGCGCCTGAGGGACCACGAGAAGGACAAGCTTGCCTTCTATTCCAAAGCGACCACGGACTTTGAATTCTTGTTCCCCTTCGGCTGGGGCGAACTGTGGGGCGTGGCGGACCGCACCGACTACGACCTTAAGCAGCACCAGGAGCACTCCGGCAAGTCCATGGAGTACCTGGATCCCGTGACCAACGAAAAGTACATCCCCTACTGCGTGGAGCCCTCCCTGGGTGTGGACAGGGCCGTGCTGGCCTTCCTGTGCAACGCCTACGAGGAGCAGGAACTGGAGGGCGGCGACGTGAGGACCGTGCTGCACCTGCATCCCGCGCTGGCGCCTATCAAGTGCGCCGTGCTGCCCCTGCAGAAGAACAAGCTGGGCGACAAGGCGAAGGAAGTGTTCTCCATCCTCAGCAAGCGCTTCATGTGCGAGTACGACGAGACCGGCTCCATCGGCAAGCGCTACCGCAGGCAGGACGAGGCGGGCACGCCTTTCTGCGTGACTGTGGACTTTGACACCCTGGAGACCAACAAGGTCACCGTGAGGGACAGGGACACCATGGCGCAGGAACTGGTGGACATAAACGACCTGGCTGCCTGGATCGAAGCCAAAATGGAGTTTTAAGGCGCATTGGCGATGAAAAAACTGTGCTGCCTGCTGGCGTGCCTTGTCGGGCTTCTGCTGTGCGCCGCGCTGGGCGAGGGCTGGCAGTTCTGGGAAAAGGCTGACGGCACCATCGTGCTGACCCATGGAGAAGTCGAGGGCGGGGAAGTCATCACCACCCTCAGCCTGGGCAGGGGCGAGACCCGCCTTATAGAAGTGGAAGGGGTGTACTGGAGGGAATTCCGCACCAACCGCTACTATATCGTCCGAGTGAACGAGGACGGCGTACTGACCACCTACGAAGCGGGAGACGCGCGTATAAGCGTGTATTACGACGACAACAAGTACGTCAACCTGGCCATAAAAGTACATAAAAACCCCACCAAGCTGGAGATCGAAAAGACCAGCATGGAGCTGCAGATAGGCGAGAGCTTCAGGCTCAGGTACCGTATGAACAAAAACGCCTATTCCTCCATAAGGTGGTATTCCACCGACGAGGAAGTGGCCACCGTGGACCGCCACGGCACGGTGACGGGCGTGGCGCCCGGCGAGTGCCAGGTGTATCTGGAGACGGAGAACGGCCTGAGCGTGAAGTGTGACGTGACGGTGCCGCTGCCCCGGCCGGCCGAAGTAGTGACCGATAAATACTCGGAGGGCTACGCCTTCGAACAGACCCAACTGGTCTGGGAGCTCAAGGGCGGCTGGCAGGAGGAGGTCAGTTTCGCGTCCTCGGACGAGAGCATACTGACGGTGGACGAAAACGGCTGCGTTTCCTGCCTGGCGGCGGGGGAAGCCGTGATAACCGTGACCGCCCAGCAGGGCGGGCAGGCGCAGGTATACTTTACCGTGCTGCCCGCCGCCCATGAAGTCGTGCCGGAACAGGGCACGTATTACCTCTATGCGGGGGGAAGCGTGAAGCTGGGCGCCTCCACCCTGGGAGGCAGCGGCGCGTTTTCCGCCCAATGCCCCGACGGCGAAATCGCCCGGGTGGACGAAGACAAGACGCTTTACGCTCTGGCACCTGGCATTTCCCGTGTGCGCTTTACCGCGCCGGGCGGAGCGTTCGCGGAAAGCCTGCTGATAGTCAGGGACAGACCCGAAGACCTGGATATAATCCTTGATACCGACACTTTGGCGGTGGGCGAGAGCACAGAAGTGAGCCTGAGCCCGAACGCGCTTCCGGGCGCGGTGCTCAGGCTGTATTCCACCCAGCCCAAGGTGTTCACCGTGGACGGCAAAGGCCGCATCTCGGCGCTGACCAGGGGCGAAGGCGAACTGGTGGCGGAAGTGGGCGGACTCAGCCTGAAACGCGAAGTAAAGGTCGAAAAGCTGGCAGACGGGCTAAGGTTCGACACCGGGGAACTGGCGGCAGGCGTGGGCGACAGGGTCACGCTTTCCGCCCGCCCCATAGACGGCGCGGGGGAGATAATGTACGTGTGCGCCTCTGCCGGAGTCATGATCGACGGCAGCACGCTGACCGCGCTCGAGCCCGGGGAATACACCGTGCGCGCCCGGCTCATGAGCGGCACGGAAGCCGAGCTGAGAGTCAAGGTCTATCCCGCAGCCGCCGGGCTCACGCCCGAAGTGACCCGCGCCGCGATAGGCGAGGGCGACACGCTGGAGATACCGGTGAGGTTCGACGGGGGCGGTTACTCCATACTGTCCTGGACCGTCGGAGACGGCAAACTGTTCAAGGTGTCCGACGGGCGCGTGACCGCGCTTGGCGCCGGGGGCAAAAGCTGGGCGGAGGCGTCCACGTCCCTTGGGATCAGCGCGAAGGTGGAACTGGAGGCGCTGCCCGCGCCGACCGGATTCACTCTGGGATACCAGGAAGTCAAGCAGAATAGCATATTTACCGACTATCTGAGCCTGAAGGCGGGCGAAAGCGCGCCGTTCAGGCCTGAATTCAGCCAGCCCTACACCCACATAACCTACACGGTGACGGCGTTCGATCCGGACGTCGCAAGGGTGGAAGACGGGCAGATAGTGGCGCTCAAGGCGGGCGTCGCCCGGATCAGGGTGGAGACGTACAACGCCCTCGTCCGGGAAATAATGGTGGAAGTCAAATAAAATAGCATAAAAAGGGGTGGAACACATGAAAGCTATAGTGAACGGGCGCGTGGTGCTGGAAAACGCGACCGTTACCGGGCAGGCGGTGCTGTTTGACAGCAAGATCGTCGGCATCGTGCCCGAAAACGAGGTCAAGGACTGCGAGATCATCGACGCGAAAGGCAAGTACGTGCTGCCTGGCCTGGTGGACATGCACATTCACGGCTACCTGGGCGAAGACGCCTCCGACGGCAAGGCGGAGGGCATCCGCACCATGGCCAGGGGCATCGCCAAAAACGGCGTGACCAGCTGGCTGCCCACTACCATGACAGTGAGTTACGCTGAGCTTGAGGCTGCGTTCGAGGCCATCCGCACCGTCAAGAAGGAGACGGAGGGCGACGCGTTCGACGGCGCGCAGATAATGGGCATAAACGCCGAAGGTCCATTCATCAATCCATCCAAGAAGGGCGCCCAGGCGGGCGAGCACATCCGCCCCTGCGACCCCGAATTCATCGCGAAATACGCGGACATCATAAAGGTGTTCACCGTGGCTCCCGAAATGAAGGGCAACCTGGCGGCGTTAAGGCGCATCCATAAGGAATTCCCGGAGCTGCTCATCTCCATGGGCCACACTTCCGCCACCTTTGAGCAGGCCCAGAAGGGCGTAAGGGCGGGCGTAAGGCACGTTACCCACCTGTTCAACGCCATGACTCCCCTCATGCACAGGGATCCCGGCGTGGTGGGCTGCGCCCTGAGCGACAGCCGCCTGTCCACGGAACTGATCGCCGACACCTTCCATGTGAACAGGAACCTGTTCAAGATAGTCAGCGAGCTGAAGGGCGACAAGCTGGTGCTGATCACCGACTGCACCCGCGCGGGCGGCATGCCCGACGGCGAGTACTCCCTGGGCGGACAGCCCATATATGTGAAGGGCATTGAGTGCCGCCTGGCGGACGGCACCATCGCCGGCAGCGTGCTTAAGCTCAACGAAGCCGTGCGCAACATGCACCTGAACGTAAAGCGTCTGCCGATCCACAAGGTGGTCAAAATGGCCAGCCTGAACCCTGCCAAAGCGCTGGGCATAGACGGCGTGAAGGGCTCCATCAAGCCCGGCAAGGACGCGGATTTCTGCTTCGCGGACGACGATTTCAACATCAGCCGCACCATACTGCGCGGACGCACGATCTACAGCGGGGAGGATAAATAGTTATGCAGCTTAAGGTGGTTCCCGTATACGATCCCGGCTTTATCCCCATGATAAAATATGTGGAGGAATACGAGCAGGCGGTCGCTTCTTCGGAAAAGCAGCCCATCGCCGTGAGCGTCGAAAGAAACAAGGGTTACGTGCACACGGTGAAAATGGACATCTTTAAGGACGGCACCCGTGACCAGGACAACTTCAGGGTGGTCGAGCGCCTGGTCAAGACGCTTTTGTGGGTGTACGGCGGCTGGAAGATAACGATCTCCGGCTCCAGACCCGTGTATGAACACCTGGCGAAGACTTACGCCAAAGACGGCGCCCGCGCGTTCGACAACGACTTCATGAGCGGCGTGTACGAGACGGAGTTTGCCGTGGAGTATATCCCCGACGTGAACGCCGCCCCCGCCACCAACGAGTCTTCCGCTCCGGTGGGCAAGCACCTGGACGGCTGCCGCATAGGCTTCGACGCGGGCGGAAGCGACGTCAAGGTGTCCGCCGTGATCGACGGGCAGAGCGTGTACAGCGAGGAGATAGTGTGGCTGCCCAAGCAGCAGACCGACCCCACCTACCACTACAACGGCATCAAGAACGCCATGCTCAAGGCGGCGGAGCACATGCCCCGTGTGGACAAGATCGGCGTGTCTTCCGCGGGCGTGTACATCGACAACCGCGCCATGGTGGCGTCCCTGTTCATGAGTCTGTCCGACGAGGACAAGAAAAAGTGCCGCACCATCTACACCGACGTGGCGAGGGATCTGGGTAATGTGCCCATCGAAGTGGCCAACGACGGCGACGTCACCGCGCTGGCAGGCGCCATGGAGCTGAACGAGGGCAACGTGCTGGGCATCGCCATGGGCACCAGCGAGGCGGGCGGCTACGTGGACGACAACGGCTACATCACCGGCTGGCTCAACGAACTGGCCTTCGTGCCCGTGGACATGAACCCGGACGCGCTGGTGGACGAGTGGAGCGGCGACGTGGGCTGCGGCGTCAAGTACTTCTCCCAGGACGCGGTCATCAAGCTGTGCCCCAAGGCGGGCATAGAGCTGGACGACAGCTTCACCCTGGCCCAGAAGCTCAAGTACGTTCAGAACCTCCACGCCCAGGGCGACAGCCGCACCGAGGGTATTTACCAGACCATAGGCGCGTACTTCGGCTATCAGATCGCCTATTACGCCCGCTTCTACAACGTCAGTCACGTGCTCATCATGGGCCGCGTGACCAGCGGCGAAGGCGGCAAAACGCTGCTCGCCACCGCGCAGCAGGTGCTGGACAGCGAGTATCCAGAGCTGGCGAAGCACATCTGCCTGCACATACCCGACGAAAACAGCCGCCGCGTGGGCCAGAGCGTGGCCGCGGCGAGCCTGCCCGAATAACAAAAACCGCTGTAAAAGACCGGCGCGGAAAGCGCTGGTCTTTTGCTTTGCGTAAAAATGCCGGATTTGGTTGCAAACAGCAACTAATCGTGGTATAATCCACTGTATATCACTGCGCGAGGTGTTATATGGGACACAGGGAACTGGGGAATCTGCTCAGGATCAGCCGCTGCTTCGATTCTTACCGCAGGCAGAGGCTCAGGGACGCGGACATTTATCCCGCGCTGTACCTGTTCGTGAGCCACGTGTGCATGCATCCGGGGCTCAACCAGGAGGAACTTGCGGACGAGGTGTGCGTGGACAAGACCACCGCCGCCCATCACCTGTGCCGGCTGGAGGAAAAGGGATACGTGGAGAGGCGCATGTCCTCCGAGGACGGCAGGTGCCGCCTGGTATTTCCCACCGAAAAGGCATTAAAGCTGTATCCGCTGCTCCGCGAGACCTACGAGGAGTATTACGAGGGGCTCATGCGGGGGCTGTCCGAGGAGGACAGGCTGCAGGTGATGCGCCTGGGAGAGAAGCTGTGCGAGAACGCCAGGGCGATGACCGGGCGGGATAAGGATAAGTAATGAAGCTGATATTCAGGGCGATATCCAAATACAAATGGGCGGTGGCGCTGGCCATATTCATAAAGCTGATCGCCACCATGTGCGACCTGCTGCTGCCCTACATACTGGAACACATGGTGGACCACGTGGTGCCCCGGGGCGTGCTGAGCGAAGTCATTTTCTGGGGACTTGCCATGTTCCTGGCGGCGTTTCTGTGCCGCACGTTCAACGTGTTCGCCAACCGCCGCGCGGTGTTCAACGCCCACCGGGTGAGCTATGACGTAAGGCAGGCGCTGTTTGAGAAGACCATAAACCTGTCCGGCAAGCAGTTCGACACCTTCGGGCTGCCCAGCCTGATCAGCCGCATGACCAGCGACAGCTACAACGTGCAGAGCGCCACCCAGCAGCTGCAGAGCCTGTGCGTGAGGGCACCCATAATGCTAATAGGCGGGCTCACCATGACGCTGTCCATGGACAGGCACCTGGCGCTGATACTCGTGGTGATGCTGCCGTTCCTTATGGCGATAGTGCTATTCGTGTCCTCCCGGGGCATACCGCTGTTCACCGGCGTGCAGAGGCGGCTGGACAAGGTGGTCCGGATAATGCGCGAGAACATAACCGGCATAAGGGTGGTCAAGGCGCTGAGCAAGGAAAAATACGAGATGCAGCGCTTTGAGGACGCCAACCAGGAGATGACCCGGGAAGATATAAAGGCCGCCACCGTGATGGCGATACCTTCGCCCCTGATGCAGCTGAGCCTCAACGCGGGGCTGGCGCTGGTCATAATACTGGGCGCCAGGCGCGTGGACGCGGGGCTGACCAGACCTGGCGTGATACTGGCGTTTTTGACCTACTTCAACATGATAACCATGGGCGTGATGGGCATAAACCGCATATTCATGACCATGAGCAAGGCTTCCGCCAGCGCCAACCGCATACACGAAGTGCTCAGGACACCGGTGGTGCAGCAGCCGCTCACAGCCGATGAGGCGAAACAGCCCGGCGGCGAGGGCTTTGTCCGCTTTGAGCACGTGACTTTCCGCTATAACGCCGCGGAGGAGGATTCCGAGGGCTTCGCGGGAGAAAAACAGGCCAGCGCGCTCACGGACATAAGCTTTTCCCTGAACCGGGGCGAGAGCCTGGGCATAATCGGCCCCACGGGCTGCGGCAAGACCACGATAATCAACCTGCTGATGCGCTTTTACGACGTGGAGGACGGGGGCGTGTTCGTGGACGGCCGGGACGTAAGGAGCTACGAAAAGGACGAGCTCAGGCGCAAGTTCGGCGTAGCGCTGCAAAACGACATGGTGTTCCAGGACACGCTTAAGGAAAACATCGATTTCGGCAGGGAGCTGGCCCTGGAAGAGATAGAGGACGCCGCGGAGGACGCCCAGGCGGGCGAGTATATCCGCGGGCTCGAGGCGGGTCTGGAGTACGAAGCCAGCATAAAGGGCGCCAACCTGTCCGGCGGGCAGAAGCAGCGCCTGCTGGTGGCCCGGGCTCTGGCGGGCAAGCCGGAGATACTGATACTGGACGACTCTTCCAGCGCCCTGGATTACAAGACGGACGCCGCGATGCGCAGGGCGATAGCCGAAAACCACGGCGGGTCCACGCTGATAATGATCGCCCAGCGAGTGTCCAGCATAATGGGCATGACCAAGGTGATGGTTATGGACGGGGGCCGGATAATCGGCCTGGGCACTCACGAGGAACTGCTGAAGACCTGCCCGGCGTACAGGGAGATATACGACGTGCAGATGGGCGCGGAGGTGTAAACATGCCGGGCAAGGGAGACAGAGGCGGAATAAAGGAAAAACCGAAAAATACGGCCGGGGCATTAAAACGCATAATCAGCTACCTGATGAAGTACAAATACCTGGTGCTGGCGTTCATAATCCTCACCTTCGTGAGCAACCTGGGCAACCTGATAGGGCCGCGCCTGGCGGGCAGAGCCATAGACGCCATAAGCGTGGAGGGCGGCCCCATAAACATGAAGGAGGTCACCCGCTACGCGCTGCTGATGCTGCTGTTCTACGTGGGCGGCAGCCTGACAAGCTTTATCGTAAGCATAGGCATGATGCGGGTGGGGCGAAAGATCTCCCGCAATATGCGCCGGGACGTGTTCAACAAGCTGATGAAGCTGCCCGTGGGCTACTTTGACCGACATCAGGCGGGCGACATCATTTCCCGCGTGTCCTACGACATAGACGTGGTGACCGTGAGCCTTTCCACGGACGTGGTGCATATAGTGACCAGCCTGGTCACGGTGCTGGGCAGCTTTATAATGATGCTCATCACATCGCCGCCGCTGGTGGTGTGCATGGTGTTCACCATACCTGTGTCCATACTGTTCACCCGCCACATGAGCAAAAAGACCCGGCCGCTGTACTCCAAGAGGTCCGCGTCCTACGGCAGAATGAACGGCTTTACCGAGGAGATGTTTTCCGGGCAGAAGACGATCCTGGCTTACGCCGGGGAAAACCGGGTGTGCGGCAACTTCTCTGAAATAAACCGCAACGCCGCCGAATCCTACAAAAACGCGGACAGCCTGGGCATGACCATGGGCCCCACGATAGGCATGATAAGCAACATGGGCCTGGCGGCGATAGGCATGGGCGGCGCGATAATGTACATGTTCAGGTGGGTGACCCTGGGGCAGATATCGTCCTTCGTGCTGTACAGCCGCAAGTTCTCCGGCCCCATAAACGAGATCGCCAACATCATAAACGAGATATTCTCCGCCCTGGCGGCGTCCGAGCGCGTGTTTGCCCTGCTGGACGAGACTGAGGAAGTCAAGGACATTTACGGCGCGGTCGAGCTAAATGACTGCAAAGGCGAAGTTGAGATGCAGCACGTATCCTTCGGATACCTGCCGGGCAAGACCATACTCAAGGACCTGAGCTTTACCGCGAAACCCGGTCAGACCATAGCGATCGTCGGTCCCACCGGCGCGGGCAAGACCACTATAATCAACCTGCTCATGCGCTTTTACGATCCGCAGAGCGGCGAAATACATGTGGACGGCAGGGAGCACAGGCAGTACACAATGGAGAGCCTGCGGCGCAGCTACGCGATGGTGCTGCAGGACACCTGGGTGTTTTCCGGCACCATATTCGACAATATCGCCTACGGCAAGGAAAACGCCACCATGGAAGAAGTGGTCAGGGCGGCCAAGGCGGCCAAGATCCATTCCTACATCATGGGCCTGCCCCAGGGCTACAACACGGTCATAAGCGAGGACGGCGGCAACATAAGCAAGGGCCAGAAACAGCTTCTGACCATCGCCCGGGCGATGCTGTACGACACCAACATGCTGATACTCGACGAAGCCACCAGCAACGTCGACACGGGCACCGAGCGCCAGGTGCAGAAGGCAATGGCGGAGCTTATGAAGGGGCGCACCTGCTTCGTGATCGCCCACCGCCTGTCCACCATCCAGCACGCGGACAACATCCTCGTGGTGGACCACGGCGACGTGGTGGAAATGGGCAGACACGACGAGCTCATGGCCCGAAAAGGGTTCTACTATAAACTGTACGCCAGCCAGTTCGACTGATGCGGGCGCACGAAAAAACGGCGGGGAAGCGTATCCCCGCCGTTTTTGTATCGAGAGATCAGATGCCCTGATACAGCATGGCTTCGGCGACTTTCAGGAAGCCGGCGATGTTGGCGCCCGCGACCAGGTTGCCCTCGCAGCCGTAGTCCTTTGCGGCCTTGGCGGCGTTGGCATATATGTTCTTCATGATGCCGTGCAGCTTCTCGTCCACCTCTTCGAAGGTCCAGCTTAAGCGCATGGAGTTCTGGCTCATTTCCAGACCGCTGGTGGCGACGCCGCCCGCGTTGGCAGCCTTGGCAGGCCCGAAGAGCACGCCCGCGCTCTGGAACGCTTCCACCGCTTCGGGAGTGGAAGGCATGTTCGCGCCTTCGCACACGCACTTGACGCCGTTAGAGATCAGCACCTTGGCGCTCTCGCCGTCCAGCTCGTTCTGGGTGGCGCAGGGCAGGGCGATGTCGCACTTGACGGTCCAGATGCCGGCGCAGCCCGCCGTGTACACGCTGCCGGGCACGCGCTTGGCGTATTCGCTGATCCTGCCGCGCTCGACTTCCTTGATCTGCTTCACGACCTTGAGGTCGATGCCGTTTTCGTCCACCACGTAGCCGTTGGAGTCGCTCATGGCCACTACCTTGGCGCCCAGGGTGGTCGCCTTTTCGCAGGCGTAGATGGCCACGTTGCCGCTGCCGGAGATGACCACGCGCTTGCCCTTGAAGCTGTCGCCCACGCTCTTTAACACTTCCTCGGTAAAGTAGCACAGGCCGTAGCCGGTGGCCTGGGTGCGGGCGAGGGAGCCGCCGTAGGTCAGGCCCTTGCCGGTCAAAACGCCGGTGAACTCGTTGCGGAGCTTTTTGTACTGGCCGAACATGTAGCCTATCTCGCGGGCGCCCACGCCGATGTCGCCGGCGGGCACGTCTGTATCCGCGCCGATGTGGCGGTACAGCTCAGTCATGAGGCTTTGGCAGAAGCGCATGATCTCGCCATCGCTTTTGCCCTTGGGATCGAAGTCGCTGCCGCCCTTGCCGCCGCCCATGGGCAGGCCGGTCAGGGAGTTTTTGAAGATCTGCTCAAAGCCCAAAAATTTCAGAATGGAAAGGTTTACGCTGGGGTGCAGGCGCATGCCGCCCTTGTAGGGGCCGATGGCGCTGTTGAACTGCACGCGGTAGCCACGGTTGACCTGCACCTGGCCCTTGTCGTCCACCCAGCTGATGCGGAAGGTGATGATCCTTTCGGGCTCCACGATGCGCTCCGCGATGCCTGCCTTTACCAGGTCGGGACGCTTGTCGAACACCGGCTGCAGGCTTTCGAGGACCTCACGCACAGCCTGAAGATATTCCTTCTGATCCGGATCGCGTTTGACAACGCTTTCATAAACACCTGCAAGATACGCATTTTGAAATGCCATAACCCATTCTCCTTCAAATTCAGTCTAAATCCAGCTAAAAAACACCCGGATTTGAAATATGTGGAGATTATACCATGCAAATTTTCGTTTGTCTATATCGCAACAAAATTTTTATATTTTTTGGGAAACGGCAAAAAACCGGGAAAAAGTAAAGCTCCAGTCTCCCATACACAACCGGGAACTGATCCTGTTTCGCGGATCAGTTCCCGATGAAATTCCAAGCTGCGGAGGGGGCATTTCACAAGGAAGCGCCTCTTCCGCAGCGTCGGTTCATTGGAGAAGAAGACTGCGCCAGTCCGGCTTATTGGAAAAAACGTACAATTTCTCTTTGTCCCGGCCACGCTGGATCAGGACATAGCGG
>JAFWUC010000002.1 GCA_017518705.1 Clostridia bacterium | reverse complement strand
GAAACCAAGCGTTCAGTAACCGCTTCCGCCGAAGCGTCATTGCCATAAAACCGTCCGCGTAAGCCGCACCCTTCCCGCGTCATTGCGAGCGGTCAAAGACCGCGCGGCAATCCGTAACCCCTTAGAAAAGGACGGATCGCCACGTCAAGCCCTTCGGGCCTAGCTTAATGGCCTCTCGCGGTTCTATGCGTCCACCGGACGCATATTCATTGCCGCTCGAGCCTCGCGATGACGCACTAACCAAATGACCGCAGACCACCGACGCGTCAAAAAGCCGCGTTAAGCGCGCTCAGCAGTCCGTCTGCGGAAGCGAAGCAACTTTGTCGCCCTACGGCGACGACCAACGACCAACGACCAATGACCAATGACGCGCCGCAGCCGCTTCTCACAGCTAAAAGCTAACAGCTAACAGCTAACATACAACAGCTAAAAGCTGAACAATAGAAAGGACCACAGCTATGATCTTCTCCTGTCAGACGAAGGACCTGGTAAGCGCGGTAATGACCTCCATCCGCTGCCTGGCCGCCCGCACGCCCATGGAAATACTGGAAAAAGTGTACGTAGACGCGGACGAGAAGGGCCTGACCATCGCCGCCGCGGACGGCGCCATGGCGTCCTTTACCACCGTGCCCGCCACCATAGTCACCGACGGCGTGTGCCTGCTGCCGGGCCGCCTTTTAAGCGAAGTCGCCCGCAAGCTGCCCGAAGGCGAGGTCAAGTGCTCCCTGTCGGACAAGTACGTGATGAGCTTCACCGCCGGCAACGTAAAGATCAACCTGTCCGCCATGCCCGCGGACGAGTATCCCCTGCCCGCGGAGGAGGGCTACGACAGCAGCCTCACCCTGCCCCAGCCCCTGCTCAAGGACATGATCTCCAAGGTGGCCTTCACCGTGCCCCAGGAGGACCAGCGCCTCATCCTCACCGGCGGCTACCTGCACATCCAGAACGGCAGGGCGGACCTGGTGGGCCTGGACGGCTACCGCATGGCCATGCGCAGCGAGCTGATAAGCGACACCGCGCTTGCCGCCAAGGCGGTCATCCCCGTCAGGGCGCTGGAGGAGATCGCCAAGCTCATGGGCGAGGACGAGGAAAAGCACGCGAAGATCAGCTTCAACAAGTCCTCCGTAAAGGTGGAAAACGGCGAGACCGTGCTTTACGCCAACCTGCTCAACGGCGAATACATCGACTATAACCGCGTCATCCCCAAGACCGCCGCGCTCAAGGCGGAAGTGGACATGGGCGAGTTCGCCGCCTGCGTGGACCGCGCCCAGATGATCGCGCGCCTCTCCCGCAACAACCTGGTGAGGATAGAGGTGGAGGACAACCGCCTCGTCATCTCCGCCCAGAGCGAACAGGGCGACGTCACCGACGTGCTGCCCGCGGTCACCGACGGCAGCGGCCTGGTGATCCACTTTAACGTGAGGTATTTAAGCGAGATCGCCCGCGTAATGAACAAGGGCCGCGCGGTCATATCCTTCGGCACCGCCACCAGCCCCTGCGTGATCACCCCCGTCGAGGGCAGCGAGTTCCTGTTCCTGGTGCTGCCCGTCAGGACAAACACCTAAAGGGGCTGATTGAAATGAATCGGTGATTCATTTCAATCAATGATTTCCGCCACGTTTTTGATAAAAACGCGGCGGAAAGAGGGAACGCTTTTTCCTGCGGGGCTGTACAGCCTGTTGTGAATGCATCATTGCGAGGGCGACTTGTCGCCCGTGGCAATCCGTACTCCCATCAGATTAAAGGACGGATCGCCACAGCCTCTCACTTTGTTCGCGTCTTCGCGATGACGCTTCTGCGGAAGCGAAGCAACTTTGTCGCCATATGGCGACGACCAATGACCAATGACCAACGACCAATGACGCGGCGTCAGCCGCCGTTCTAACAGCTCAAAGCTAACAGCTAAAAGCTAATAATTCTCCACGGAGGTCCAATATGGGCATCATCGACATCATCATAATCGCGGTCCTCGTTATCGGCTTCATCTCCGGCCTGCAGAAGGGCTTCATCACCAGCCTGCTGGCCTGCGCGGCGCTGTTCGGCGCGTTCCTGATCGCGGGCGCGCTGGAAGGCAGACTGTTCAACGCCTTCATGGGCACCAACCTGCAGAAGTGGCTCTCCCGCAACCTGGACGCCACTGAGGCGGTGTGGAGCAACCTGTACCACGTGCTCTCCTACGTGGTGGTGTTCATACTTGCCTACTGCGCGCTGATGCTGATCGTGAACCTGATCAACAACGTGTTCCGCGTGCCGAAGCTCCGCGGCGTGGACGCGCTGCTGGGCGGCGTGCTGGGCGTTGTGAGGGCTTACGTCATCATCTGCGTGGGCGTGGCGGTGATCAACACCGTGTCCGTGCCCCTGCAGAGCGAGGTGGGCAGCCTGGACCTGCTGAGCGAGAGCGCCCTGGGCAGCTTCTTCGCTTCCGGCAAGGGTCTGGCGGATATATTCGGGATAACGAACCTGTTTAAAGGATTATAATCCACTGAGGGACGGTCATTTGTCCGCCGTACGGCGGACGTCCGCGGTCATTGGTCATTGGTCGTATGGCTGATGGCCGTTGACGCGTCATTGCCGTAAAACCGTCCGCGTCAGCCGCCTCCGCCGAAGCGTCATTGCGAGGAAAGCCCACAGGGCTTGACGTGGCAATCCGTCCTTTTTCCTATAGGGGTTACGGATCGCCACAGCCGCTCACTGTGTTCGCGTCTTCGCGATGACGCACTGACCGATGACCATCGACCAACGACCATCGATCAATGACGCGGCAAAAAGCCGCGTTAAGCGTGTCTGCCGGTCTGTTTGCGGAAGCTAAGCAACTTTGTCAAGCGTAAGCGCAGACGACTTTTGACCAACGACCAATGACCAATGACGCGGCGAAGCCGCTTCTCACAGCTAAAAGCTGACAGCTAACAGCTCAAACACACATGCACGACACAGACACCACCGTCGCTGCGATAGCCACCCCTCCCGGCAGGGGCGGCATCGCGATCGTCCGGATCAGCGGCCCGGACTCAAAACGAATACTCAAACAAGCCTTCGCGCCTGCCCGCGCGGGGGCGCGCTTTATGTCTTCCCGCATGGTGTACGGACACGTCACGGGTGAAGACGGGCGCCCCCTGGACGAAGCCATGGCGGTGTTTTTCAAGGCGCCGCACACCTATACCCGCCAGGACGTATGCGAGATCCACACCCACGGCGGCCTCGCGGCGGAGGCGGTGTTAAGGCGCGTGCTCGCCCTGGGCGCCGCGCCCGCCGAGCGCGGGGAGTTCACCTACCGGGCGTTCATAAACGGCAGGATAGACCTGTCCGAAGCGCAGGCGGTGATGGACGTGATCTCCGCCGACAGCGCCGCGGCGTTAAGAAACAGCGTGGACCGGCTGCGCGGCGGCGAGAGCGGCTTTATTTCTGAGATAAAACAGCGCCTGCTTTCCCTTCCCGCGCTGATCGACGCCCAGAGCGACTTTCCCGAGGAGATCGACGAGGGCGACACGCTTATGAGCATCCGGAAGGAAGGCGGGGATATCATTTCCCGCCTTGAAAGCGCCGCCGACCCCGCCCGGGCGCGCATAATCTCCCGCGGGGCGCGCGCGGTGATCTGCGGGCGGGCGAACGCGGGCAAAAGCAGCCTCATGAACGCGCTTTTAAGGACCGAGCGCGCCATAGTCACCGACATCCCCGGCACCACCCGGGACGAGATCAGCGAAGTTATCGAGATAAACGGCGTGAAGCTCACCCTGACCGACACCGCCGGCATCCGCGACACCAGCGACCCGATCGAAAAGATAGGCGTGGAGCGCGCGAAAAAGCTGTTGGGCACCGCGGACGCGGTCATACTGCTGCTGGACGGCTCCCAGCCATTAAATGACGAGGACCGGCAGCTGCTTGCCATGAAGGACGAACGGTTCATAGTGTGCCGCAGCAAGGACGACCTGGAGACATATCCCCACCCCGCGGACATCGTAATTTCCGCCCGCACGGGGGAGGGGCTCGGCGAGCTCACGCGCGCGATATATTCCAAACTGCCCCTTAAGGAGGACGACGGCGCGCTTCTGTCCCTGCGCCACATGGACGCGGCGGACAGGGCATTGACCGCGCTAAAAAGGGCGGTCTCAGCGCCATACCTGCCCCTGGCGAGGCAGGACATCACCGACGCCCTGGCGGTGATCGGCGAGATCACGGGCGAAACGCTCAGCGAGGACGCGATATCGTTAATGTTCGAATCGTTCTGCGTCGGAAAGTGATTGAAATGCCTCTTCGATGCATTTCGATCAATCATTTCCGCCCCGTTTTTGATAAAAACGCGGCGGAAACAGGGCACGCTTTTTGCTGAAATTGCTTCGGCAATTTCCGACCCATGTGGCGCTCGCGGCTCTAACAGCCCACTGGGCTGTTATTCACTACCGTTCGCGAGCGCAAAAACCGCAAGGAAATAAAAATCCCTCCCGCGCGGCAGGCTGCGCTCCGTGATTTTTATTCCTCGAACCGGCACAGCCGGTCCTGCGGATAAGAGCAGAACGGTTGGAATACTCTGATGCGTCATTGCGAGCGGTCAAAGACCGCGTGGCAATCCGTAACCACATCAGATTAAAGAACGGATCGCCACGATGCGGTTGCTTCGATAAACTAATATTGTCGCCATATGGCGACGACCAATGACCAATGACCAACGACCACGGACGCGGCGGCGTCTGCCGCCGCTAAAAACATCGAAAGGCGGAACAAGGTATGAAACGGTCCATCATTCTCGTGCTCGCCCTGGCGCTCGTGTCAGGCATTTTCGCGCTTGCGGAAGACACCCTTACGTACGGGGACTTCACCTACGTGCTCACCGAAGCCGGCACGGCGCAGATAACGGGATACACGGGCGCTTCCGGTGACGTTGAGATCCCCTCGGAAGTGAACGGCGCGGCGGTCACGTCGATCGGCAGCGGCGCGTTCATATTCCATGAAGGCATAAAGCATGTGACCGTCCCCGAAGGCGTCACCGAGTTCGGCGCCGTAACGTTCATGCTGTGCAGGGACCTGGTGCGCGTGGAGCTGCCGGACAGCCTGTGCTTCATGCTGACGAATCCCTTCGCTTACTGCGACAGCCTTATGAAAGTGGACCTGTCGTCCAAACACGAGTTTTTCGAGCTTAAGGACGGCGCGCTGTACTCCAAGCCCGACAGCCGGCTTATGTACTGCCCCGCGTACAAGAGCGAATTAGCTGTGGCGGAAGGCACGCACGAGATCGGCGACATGGCGTTCGCGGGCTGCCTCGACCTGGAAAAGGTGACCATCCCCGACGGCGTCAACATGCTGTGCTACAGGGCGTTCGAAAACTGCGTTTCGCTTAAGGAGATCGTGCTGCCCGGGAGCGTTGTGAGCATAGACATGGAAGCGTTCATACAGTGCGAGAGCCTGAAAAGCGTAACGCTGCCCGACGGCATCAGCTACATAGACGCGGATGCGTTTAAGGACTGCCCCGCGGACCTGACCGCGACGGTCGTCAAGGGCTCTTACGCCGAAAAATACTGCCTGGATAACGGCATCGCCGTCGCTTACGCGGAATAAGGAGCGGGGAAGGACGCCACAATGCGGTTGCTTCGATAAACAAATATTGTCGCCCCATGGCGACGACCAACGACCAATGACCGATGACCAACGACCACCGACCAACGACCAACGACCAACGACCATCCCGCGCCCGCAGGCGCGCTCTAAAAGCTCACAGCTAAAAGCTCACAGCAAAAAAAAGGCGGACAAAACCATGACAGAGCATCCCCGTTTCAGGAAATTCCTTTGGTACTTCTTCAAGACCCTCTCCGTGCTGTTCTTTCCCGTGAAGCTGGAAGGCAGGCTGCCCGAGGGCGCGTATGTGCTGGCGCTCAACCACCAAAGCTTCATGGACGCGGTGGCGGTGTTCCTGTTCATGCCCGAAAACGTGCGCTTCATGGCCAAAAAGCAGCTGTTCAAGCACAAATTCGGCTCCCTGGTCATACGCACCGCGGGGGCGTTCCCCGTGGACCGGGAGGGCACGGACATGGACGCGCTGAGGACGTCGTTTAAGACGCTTAAGGACAACGCGCCGCTGGTGATCTTCCCCGAAGGGCACCGCTACCGCAACGGGCAGGTGCACGAGCTTAAGGAGGGCGCCTCGTTTATCGCGCTGAGGGCGCAGGTGCCCGTGCAGACGGGGCGGATATTCTCAAGATACCTGCCGTTCTGCCCCATAAGGATCAAACTGGGCGAACTCATCCCCGCCGCCCGCCTGACCTCCTCCCGCGACATGAAGGAGCTGACGGAGAAGATAAAGAAGGGGATAGAGGGGATAAGCGGTTAGCTTTTAGCTTTTAGCTGTCAGAGCGGTTGCGCCGCCGTCATTGGTCGGCTGACTCGCCGACCGTCCGCGGTCGTTGGTCATTGGTCGTCTGCGCTGACGCTTGACAAAGTTTGCCCGCTGACGCATACGGCTGACAACAACACGGCCGCCGAGGCGTAATTGTGCGTGGTATGTACCCCGCTCCATACAGTCGCTCGCGATGACGCTACAATGCGGTTGCTTCGATAAACAAATATTGTCGCCCCATGGCGACGACCAATGACCAATGACCAATGACGTCCGCCAAAGCGGACAAAAGGAGACCGTTATGACCATCAACGAATACCAGGCGCTGGCGCTGACCACCGCCAACAAGAGCCTCACCCCCGTCCAGAAGCTGGAAAACGGCGTTATGGGCCTGTGCGGCGAAGCGGGCGAGGTGATAGACATAGTCAAAAAGCACCTGTTCCACTCCCATCCCCTGGACGCGGACAAGCTGAAGGACGAGCTGGGCGACGTGGCGTGGTACCTGGCGCTCACCTCCCACGCGCTGGGGCTGACGCTGGAGGAAGTGCTGGAGCACAACATAGAAAAGCTCAAAAAGCGCTATCCCGAGGGATTCTCCGCCGAAAAAAGCCTGCACAGGGCTGAGTAAAATACACAGATAAAAGGAAACAGAAATGAACAAAAAAACCGTCCTTTCCACCGTTTGCGCCGCTTTGACAGTGATCGCGCTGATCGTCGCGTGCATCTGCCTTTCCGAATTCAGCCTTTCCCCGCTTCAGAAGACCACGCTGGACATACTGACTGTGATCTGCGTGATAAGCATGCTGTACTGCTTTATCACGGGCGAATTGACCAAAAACTATTCCCAGATGGACAAGCTGTGGAGCCTGCTGCCCATAGTGTACAGCTGGATAATCGCCATAAAGGGCGGTTTCGGCGCCCGGCTCACCCTGTTCGCGCTGATAGTGACCGCCTGGGGCGTCCGCCTGACGGTGAACTTCGCCCGGAAGGGCGCGTACCGCCTGCGCTTCTGGGATGGCAAGGAGGACTACCGCTGGAAGATAGTCAAAGCGTCTCCCGCGTTTAAGCTGCCCCTCGCCTGGACCACCTTCGACCTGTGCTTTATAAGCGTGTACCAGAACTTCCTGGTGCTGCTGATCTGCCTGCACGCGCTGGCGTGCATGGGCTCTAATGCGCCGCTCGGCGTGATCGACATCATCGCCGCGGCGTTTGCCCTGGGCTTCCTCGCGCTTGAGACGGTGTCCGACGAGTTCCAGTGGAAGTTCCACAGCGAAAAGCAGCGCCTGCTTGACGGCGGAAAGCAGATGAGCGACCTGCCCCGCCCCTACGACCTCGGCTTCAACACCACTGGACCCTGGGCGCGCATGCGCCACCCCAACTACCTGGGCGATATGGGCGTGTGGGCGAGTCTGTACTTTTTCGCCGTGGGCGCGGGCGCCGCGAAATGCGGCATATTCCACCCCTCCATGCTGGGCGCGCTGCTGCTGGTGCTTCTGTTCATGGGCAGCTCCGCCCTGGGCGAAAAGATCTCCGCGTCCAAGTATCCAATGTTCCCCGAATACGCCAGGCAGGTGTACAAATACCTGCCCGCGCATAAGTTTGAGAGGAAGTGAGCCGGGGCATCCCGGCTTTTTCGGTTTCGGGAAGGTGATCGCGTGAACGAGGGCACGGCGCAGGTCATACGGCGCTGGTACGACAGGTTGGGTTTCCCCGAAATTTTTGACGGGGAGTTTTGCCGCGCGCTCGAAACGGTGAAAGTGCCGCCCGAAGCGGCGCTTGCAATCTACGACACGGGCTGCAAAGACGGCATAAGGAACCTGCTTTTTTACCTGTACTTCTGCGAAAGCGCCGAGCGCACGGCGCTTGACATGGGCATACCCGCCGAGGTCACGCTGGACACGTTCAGGGACATGGTCATCCTGACGGAAGACTGGACGCAGGCGAAGGGGAAACTGTGCCTGTTCGGGCTTAAGTGGCTGAAACTCCACCTTACGCAAAGGCTGTTCAGACTGGGGCGGCTGCAGTTCGCGTTCGCTCCCGCGATGAAGGACATCCCCGCCCTCGGCATAAAGGAAGGCGAAAAAGTGATCGAGATCCACATCCCGCGGGGCGGGAAGCTCGTGTGGGAGGAGTGCGCCCGGTCCATCGCCCGGGCGGAAGAGTTCTTCAAAACGCACTTTCCGGACTACCGTTTTAAGGCGTTTACCTGCTTTTCCTGGCTGCTGGACTCGGAGCTCAAAGCCTTCCTGCCCGAAGACAGCAACATATTAAAGCTCGCCCAAAAGTTCACGCCCGTGTATTCTGAAAAGTCGGACCTGCTGCTTTCGTCGGTGTTCCGCGTGGACACGAAAAGGGAGGACCTGGCTTCCGCCGAGTGCGCGACCGCCTTCGCCCGAAAGATAAAAGCCGCGGTCACGGGCGGCAAAAGCTTTAGCTGCGTGTACGGTTACATTCCCGCGAAAAGGGGCGGCGGGGCATGAAGCGCGGGCTCGCAGAGCGCGTAAGGAGGACGCGCGCGTTTAACAGGCTTGCGAAGGACCGCCGTTTCAGGCTGGTGGCAGTTGCGGCGGTCAACATGGGCGTAAACCTGATTTTCGCGCTGTTCAACGCTGTTATTTCGATAGCCTACCTGTCCGCGTGGAACGGCGTGATGTGCACGTATCACGCGGCGCTGGGGCTGATAAAGCTGAACATAGTGGATTCCGAGCGGCGCGGAATGTCCCCCGCGCGGGAAAAGAGGACACTGCTGGTCACGGGCGCGGGGCTGCTGGCACTGGCGGTGATACTGTCGCTGACCGTGATGCTGACCATACGCGACGCCGTGCTCGTCAGGTACCACATGTACGTCACGATAGGCATTGCGGCGTTCACCTTCGCCCTGGTCGCAACAGCCGTGACCAGCGCGGCAAAGGCGCGCAAAAGCGGCGACGGCACGCTGGTGATGCTGAAAAGCGTGTCCCTTGCCGCGGCGGTGGGCTCGGTGCTGGCGCTGGAGCGCGCCATGCTGGGCACTTTCGGCGGCGGCGCGGAACGGTTCGCCCAAGTCGTGGCGGGCGTGTCGGGGCTGGTCGGGTTCATGATCGCGGTGATACTGGGCGCGCTGCTGCTCGCCCGCGCCCGGCGCATCGGCAGGCAGGGGAAATAAGGCAGAACGCGAAAACGCCTCCGCAGACGCGGAGGCGCTTTTTCTGGGTGTCTTTCCCAATATTTGTCTATGAATAGTTTTTATTCTTCTTTGATTAGTCTTTGTAAAACTCTATACTAGACAGCAACTCCTCGAAATCTGAATAATATTCATTATTTTCTGTTGAACTAAATTGAAGCATATAAATAATACCATTCTGAATATAGACGTCGTATATCATATCCAGATACATATATATACCATTATATGGCTGTGGAGACGTTTTTACCTTAACTTTATAGAATACTTTGCCGTTATATATGACTGTGCTTACATCAGATTCTCTGGCTGAACACATTTCCGCAATGTCAGATTTGGAAAAGAGGGTATTGTCTATAATATTTCTTGGATAAATCACTTTTTCAAAAGCATTGAAGCTATCCCACAAGTCGACAGCTGAATAAATGATTAATAACCCATCTTTTGAGACATTTTTAAACTTTGCCTTTAAAGTAGTATATTCACCGATCATTGGCTCTTGTTTCCAGTTGCCTGGGACGGTAAACCTGATTCCATATTCCTTGTCTATGTATTCGATAGATTCTTGTTTATCTGATTCTTTATCAGCTTTATGCTCAATCGCTGAAGGATCACCAAATACCATACTGTCAATTATCGTTTCAAGATATTTGCTCCAAGTATTATCAAACTCTATTACATTAGAATACAAATTAACTTGTAAAATATGGTCACCGTATGCTGTGATAAAAACATCTGAGTATTTGTTCGAATCTCCTTCAGGCAAACACATCGTATAGTGATAAAAAGCTTTTTCACCCTTCCAGAATACATACGGATTGATGCATGTGAGTCCTTTGTACTTTATAGAGTTTTCTAGTCCATTGATTAGAAATGAAAGATTCTCAAAAGATGGATTTTTAAGCATATTGATATATAATTCATTATTAGAAATACCAATCCGAAGACCAATATCTGTTTTCTTATCAACGGCATATAAATATACGTTGTTTTCTTTCATGAAAGACATGATGCTGTCTTTATTGTGTCCGCGTTTTAATAAGCTTGTTTCATCTGCATCAAGTGCCCTAGTGCATACTATGAATCGATCAGGAATATTTACACTGATATCTAATTCAGGAATGAAGTATTGTATTTCTTCAGTTTTGATATCTAATAAGACATTATCCATTATAGGTTCAATCACTTCTGAAATAGATGTTTCAAGTAAAGAATGGTATATATTGAATGTTATGAGGAGTTTATTTCCATTGTGTTTCGTCATGAAATTCTCTATGTATACAGTCTCTCCATCAAATTCAGAAATCGATGATACATGTAGAAAATCAACTTGCTTTTGGTGATATATTTCTCCACCTGCAAACGCAGCTCCACCACTAGATGATTTATCCAAAGCTTTACTGAAAATAGAAAGAATGGAAGAAAGATTATCTTCAGTCAGACTATCGCATATTTCCTTAATTCCTTTGTCTTCTGAATATGATATAGCAAACTCAAAACAATCCCCAAGTGCCCTAAAATACATGTCAATCTGAGCCATTCCATTGATTAATTCTTCAAATTCTTCTTGGGAAGTTCCGTATTTGTCTAAACCAGAATCATCAAAACTCATATCTCTGGTAACGACTATCATATGGTTAGGAAGAGTCACACTCATGCCTATGTCAGGTATATAGTAATTGATGAACCCTTCTTCCGAAAATGCAGGGATATTATTCACAAGAACAAGCAGTATAATGATCCAGCTGAGCAGTTTTTTCATACGCTTTTTATCCCCCTACTGATACTCTATTGATTTCAAAAACCAGATACTGCAGGTAAACATTGGCACGAATCTCGTCAATTTGCATTATATATTATTTCTACTGTTTTTATCAATACCTTTAAGGTAACTGCAATGAGGGTTGTGATACACTCTTTAAATAAAAACGCCTCCGCATGACGCGGAGGCGCGTTTTATATGCCGGTCTATTCCGCCTTCAGGCGTTTGACTGCATACAGATACGTCAGCATGGCGCTGGAGTACCAGCGGGAGCAGTCCGTGGGCACGCCCGTCACGGGGTCGAGCTCCTGGGTGAACAGGGCGGGGCCCTCCTGCGCCGCGATCACGTGCATCCACCTGTCCAGCAGGCGGTCGTAGTCGCTGCCGCGCCCGTAAAAGTCCATCCAGCGCTGGGCGCGCAGGGCGGTCAATGCCTGGGAATAGTAGCCCCAGCAGTTCTTGGGGGCGTGCTCCCTGTTTTTGGAGTCATTTAGCGCCACCGCGGGGAAAGGATAGGGCGTGCCGAACTCGTCGGGAGACAGCATGTGGCGTTCGTAGATGCGGTCGAACTCTTCCTGGGTGAGCAGCTTTTCGGTGAACACGTTTGAGATGGCGATGGTCTTGATCCTGCGCATCTGCCCCGCGCGGTCGATGTCGTAGAAAAAGTCGTCGTCCTTGTCGTAAAGCTGGCAGAACATGGCGTCGCACACCTCGGCGGCCTTTTTTATCCACGCCTGTTTTTCCGCTTCCAGCCCCAGCGCCCCCGCCATGTCGCTCAGCGCCATGCGGTCCCCGAAGAACACGGCGTTCATGTCCGGGGACACGATGGGCAGGGCGGGCCGGTCCGCCGCCCAGGTCTTTCCCTGGCGGTCGGGGCAGCCGTTGGGGATGTCGGCAAAGCGGGCGGAGTTGTCGTGGCCCGTGTCGTACACGCAGAAGGTCTCTATGAGCCCGCGCTTAAGCGTCATGCGGTTGTTTACCAGCCACTCGTCCCAGCCCTTCAGGGCGGCGTAGGCTTCCTTAAGGAACTCCTTGTTGCCCGTGAGCTGCCAGGTCTCGTAGCACAGGCGCCCGAAGGACACGCACTCCTGTATCTGCCCGTAGCCGTTGGGGGTGTCCTTCTGCCACTGGGGACCCGCGATGGACAGGTCTATGACCTTGTAGGGCAGGTGCCCGTCCTCCTGGCGGTTGATTATGAACAGCAGCATCTGGGCTTCGGCCACCTTTTTGGCTTCCTCGGTGCCCTGTATCTGCGCCCAGCACAGCGCGTCGAAGGCGTGCTCCATCCACACCCCGGGGTAGGCGGTGGAGATCAGAAACACGTTGCCGGGGCTGTTGCCTATGGGGCGCAGGTGCACGGAGGTGATCCTGTCCAGCGCGAGGGCGGTCTTTTCCTTTATCTGAGCAGAAGTTGCGCGGATGAATTCGCTCATGGTGTGCTCCTTTCGGAAAATTAGCTGTTAGCTTTTAGATGCGGCAAAGCCGCCGTCATTGGTCATTGGTCATTAGTCGTCTACGCTGACGCTTGACAAAGCTGCTCCGCTTGCGCAAACGGACTGTCAGGCATGCTTAACGCGGCTTTTTGCCGCGTCGATGGTCGGCGGTCAATGGTTAGTGCGTCATCGCGAGCGACCGTAGGGAGCGTGGCGATCCGTCTTTTTTATGATGGGATTACGGATTGCCACGACCCACTGCGTGGGTCTCGCAATGACGCGTAAAGGACTGTTTTACACGTACTGCTCTTATCCGCAGGGGCGGCTGGGCTGCCCCGAGGAATGATTTTTCCGAAGCAGAGTTTACTCTGCGGGAGGAAAAATCATTTCCTTGCGGGATTTCCGCCCGCGAGCGGTAGTGAATAACAGCCCAGTGGGCTGTTAGAGCCGCGAGCGCCACATGGGTCGGAAACCCCGCAGGGTTTCAGGAAATCACGAATCCTTTTTCCTGCGGGGCGTAGGGGTTACGGATTGCCGCGTGTCACTGTCGTGACACTCGCAATGACGCCTCCACAACAGGCTGTACAAGCCCCGCAGGAAAAACCGTTCCCTTCTGATCGAAATGCATCGCAGAGGCATTTCGATCAAAGCGTCAGCACGCTAACTTAAGTATCGCCAGGCAGTATATCTTCGCGGCGGTCATGAGCTTGTCCATGTCAATGAACTCGTCGGGCACGTGGCACAGGTCCTCCTCCCCGGGGAAGCAGGGGCCGAACGCGACGCAGCCGGGCATCATGCGGGAATAGGTGCCGCCGCCGATGGCGAAGGCGTAGCCCTTCTGTCCGGTGACCTCGGAGTAGGCGGCAAGCAGGCCCTGCACCTCGCGGCTTTCGGCGTCCACGTGGTAGGCGGGGGAGTGGTGGAGCATGTTCACGGCCACGCCGCTGTGCTCGAAGGCCCTTACGCAGGCGGCGCAGATCCTGTCCACGTCCGCGGTCTCGGGCACGCGCATGTCGAGGGTGGCGGAGAGCACGCCGTTTTCGTATCTCAGGCAGCCGAAGTTGCAGGTGAGCTTTCCGCTCAGTTCGTCCTCGCACGCCGCGCCCAGGCTCTCGGCGTAGCCTTCCAGCCCCAGCTTGTCCGCGAGGGCGGCGACGGCGGGTCTGAGCTCACCGCCTATGCCCAGGAACTTGAACACCTGCATCAGCATGCCCGCGGCGTTTTTGCCCAGATGCGGCATGCTGGCGTGGGCGCCCTGGCCGATCACGGAGAGCTTGACGTTCTCGCCCGCGTCTTCCAGTTTTATATCGTAGCCGGTCTCGGTGCGGATCTTATCCACGTTTTCGGCGAAAGCGGCCTTGTCTTCCACTTTTAATACCGCTTCGGCGATGCCGGGCACCATGTTGGGGCGGTCGCCCGCGTAAATGCTGACCAGCTCTTTGCCGTCTCCCGCCGCCAGCAGGCGGAAGTTCACGTGGCCCTTTTCAAGGTTGATCACGGGGAACTCCGCGTCGGGGGAGAAGCCGTAGTCGGGCATCTGCTCGTGGGCGGCGTAGTACCTGAGGTCGCTCATGCCCGTCTCCTCGTCGCAGCCGAAGATCAGGTGCACGCCGTGCTTGAAGGGTATGCCCGCGTCCATTATGGCCTTTACCGCGTACAGGCACGCCACGGCGCTGCCCTTGTCGTCCACGCTGCCGCGCCCGTACAGGCGGCTGCCCACCAGGGTGCCGCCGTAGGGAGGATAGGTCCAGCCGTCGCCCTCGGGCACCACGTCCAGGTGGCAGAGTATGCCCATGGTCCTGTCGCCGCTGCCCGCCGCCGCGCGCATGGCGTACCCGTCCACGTCCTTTACCTCGAAGCCCAGGTCCTTCGCGTCCTTAAGCGCCACGTCCAGCATCTTCCTTACGTCCGGACCGAAGGGCGCGCCGGGCACGTCGCTTTTAGTGCCCACGCTCCTGGTCTGCACCCATCTCTGCAGGGTGGAGGTGATGGCGGGACGGTATGAATCAAGTATCTCAAAAACACGCTGCGTATCCATTTTTATATCCTCCTTTTGCGGGATATTGTACTCTCGGCGGGTAAAAAAGTCAATCCGGGAGGGGGCGCGGGGCGGCCCGCAGAGGCGCTCCGCGGGATGAGCATGCCGTACCCTGCGAGACCGTGATCAGGGCTTGAAAAAGGCGAAAAAGGGGGTCCAATGTTAACTGTGAGTAAAACGTGAAAAAAAGGGTTGACAAAGCTATAGGGGGAGTAGTAATATATGCAAGCTGTCCCGCTGAGCGAGCGCCCGAAAGGGTCTCAGGAGCGGGGAGCG
>JAFWUC010000015.1 GCA_017518705.1 Clostridia bacterium | reverse complement strand
TGGCGAACATGGCCACGATGTTCATGGTCAGCGGCACGCCTTAGTGCTTTCCGCCGTAGGAGGCGTTGCCCAGCATGACCTCGGGCAGCGCGTCGGCGAACTCGGCATAAGCCTCATCAAGGCAGTATACGTTGCCCTGATCGACGAAGTCGCCCAGGAAAGCGCCGGCCCAGGTGAAGAAGATGTCAGGCAGGGTGCTGGGATCCGCCATGGCGGTCTTGATCTTGGTCTTGTAGGACTGGTTCTCAAAGGCTTCCCACTCGATCTTGATGTCGGGATGCGCAGCTTCGAAAGCGGCGATGGCAGCCTCGTAGGCGGGGCGGTTCGCGTCGCTCTCGGTGGCGATGCACCACATCGTCAGGGTGGTCTTCTCGGCCTCCGCGAATACGGAGGTCATGGACAGCAGCATCACGGCCGCGAGCAGCAAAGCTACAAACTTTTTCATGGTTCTCCTCCTTGCAAAAGATTGAACGTTATTGGATACTTCAGCCCCTTCGCGGCAGCCTGCCGCCCGGGACCGTTTCTCCGGATGCTGTGGATTGTATCATCTTTTGCGGCGTTTGTAAAGTTTTTCCTGCTCAGATATTGCGTTTTATGCATCAATAATTGCTTTTAAGTTTACAGTTCGCACTTAAAGCCGTGACCTTCTTCCGCGGACTTGAACAGCAGGTCGATTATGCGCATCACCCTCAGGCTCTGTTCCGGCTTCACGATAAGCTCCGCCTTGCCGTCCAGCACGCCGCAGATGTTGTTGTAATAGTCCGCCCAGTCGGTCGTGACTTCCGGCAGGGGTATCTCGTTCATGGTGAACTTGGGCCGGGGCGCCATGGTGCGGGTGGGTCCCGCTTCGGTGTACACTATGTCCTCGTCCCATTCCATCTGCGCGTCCTGCTTGAGCTGGTACATCTCGCCTTCGCACTGCCAGTTCTTTATCATCAGCGTGCCGCCCGTGCCCTCCACGTGCCAGCGGTAGGCGGGGATCAGGCACATGGTGCTCATTTCCAGCACCGCGCTCATGCCGCTTTCAAACAGCAGCATCAGCTTTATGTTGTCGTCCACCTCGGGAGTGTAAACGCTGAGCAGGTGGCTGTCCACCTTGACTACTTTGGACGTGTCCAGCTGGGTGATCTGGTCGATCAGGTGCACGCCCCAGTCAAGCAGCATGCCGCCGCCGTTCTTTTTGTAGCCCCTCCAGCCGTACATGGAGCCGCGGGAGCCCTGCACCTTGCTCTCCACAAAGGTAAGATTTCCCAGCAGTCCCCTGTCCTTGGCTTCCTTTACGATGCGGAAGTCCTTGTCCCAGCGCCGGTTCTGGTGAACGGAGAACAGTTTGCCCGTCTCGTTCCTCACGGCGATTGTTTCTTCCATTTCCTTCGCGTTCAGCGTCACGGGCTTTTCGCACACCACGTTCTTGCCCGCCCTGAGCGCCTTTATTGCGGTCTCCTTGTGCATGTCGTTGGGGATCGCTATGGTCACCAGGTCGATCTCCGGGTCGCCCAGCAGCTCCTCCAGCGATGAATACGCCTTTATTCCCAGCGTCTTCGTCTTTTCCAGCGCCTCCTGCCTTATATCAAAAGCGCCTTTAACCGTAAGCTGCGGTACTTTTTTCTGGATGTTCTGCACATGCCAGGTGCCCATGCCGCCCAGGCCGATCACCGCGGAATAATGTCCCATACTGCATCTCCTTTTTTGTTTGCTAATGCACATTTTAGCAGAAATGCTTATGTTTTTCAACCGATATTAAAATACATTTTAGGCGAAATTGCTGCGCCGGTGTTCCTTAAGTTTTAATAAGATTATGTAAATATTTCAATTTAATTGCGACTTTGGTCTTTTTGCGCTTGATTTGATTTGTTAAACGTAATATAATTATTTCATATATTAATAAAGATGCGAAGGAGCTGTTACGAATGTCCTTTAAACGCATGCTTTCCGTACTTCTGATCCTGATACTGGTCCTGGCGGATGTCGCCATGGCGGAAAACTATTTCGCAAAAACCACAGGCAGCGTCACGGTCTATGCTTCCGCGAGCACTTCCTCAAAAAAGCTGGGGACGCTCAAAAGCGGATCCTGGGTCTTCCTCTCCGCCGAAAAGAACGGCTGGGCTAAGATCGAGCTGAACGGCAAGGTGGGCTACGCAAACGCTTCCAATATCCAAAAGACCACCCGCGCCGTGTACGTCAAAAGCGGCAGCGCCACCATCTACAAGACCGCCGGCTACGGCAGCACCCGCATGTCGGTCGTAGGTTACGGCACCAAGCTGACCGCCAAATACGTCAAAAACGGCTTCATATATGTAAGCAGCGGCAGCGGCAAGGGCTTCATTCCCTCCTCCGACGTGCAGACAAAGGACCCCAACACCCTGAACAAGACCGTATACGCCCAGGCGTCCAGCGCCAAGGTGTATTCCCTGCCCTCCGCAGGTTCCGACAGTTTCACTGTGAGCGGCACCACGCAGATGACCTGCACCGCCGTGTACAACAACACCTGGGCGCGCGTGACCGTGAACGGCAAGACCGGCTATATCAAAAAATCCCTGCTGGGCTCGGGCAAATATTCCGTACCCAACACCACCGTTTACATCACCGCCGGCTCTTCCGTCATATACAAGGACGCCGGCTCCTCTTCCGACAAGCTCGCCACCCTGGCTTACGGTTCCTCTCTTAAAGCCGCCGCCGAGACCTCAAACGGCTACACCAAGGTCGCCAGCGGCTCCAAGACCGGCTGGATCAGAAGCGGCGACATCAGCACCAAGAACCCCAACAACCTGAATAAGACCGTATACATAAAGGCGGCGGGCGTCAAGATCTACGCCTACCCCACCACCTCCGCCTCCTCGGGCACCGTTTCCACCTCCGCCGCGCTCAAGTGCACCTCGGTCTACAACGACACCTGGTGCCGCGTAACCTACTCCGGCAAAGTGGGCTTCGTCAAGAAGAGCGAGGTCTCCACAAAGAAACTGGGCTCCTCCACTTCCAGCCCCGCTTCCGGCAAGAGCGTGAAGGTGGACTGGTTCAAGGGCAACATCCAGTCGGTCTTCGACCGCAACGACATCGCCACCGTCACCGACGTATACACTGGCATCAGCTGGAGAGTCAAGCGCAAGGGCGGCTACAACCACGCGGACGTGGAGCCCCTCACCGCCGCCGACACCGCCGCCATGCAGCGCGCCTGCGGCAGCGACTTCCTCACCTGGGCCCGCCGCCCCATATGGGTCTCCATCGGCGGCAAAAAATACGCCGCCAGCATGAACTGCATGAACCACGGCGAGTGCAACATAAAGGACAACAACTTTAACGGCCATTTCTGCATACACTTCACCAACTCCAGGACCCACGGCAGCAACAAGGTGGACTCGGACCACCAGTCCGCCATCAATACCGCGTATTCCAGGGGCTGACGCTGTGACGCACGGGCGAAAGGATGCCATATCCTTTCGCCCTGTTTTTTCCTTATCCAATCTTGATTTAATGTGTAAATTGTGTTAATATTCATCTGTATACTGAACAAAAAAGGGGGCGGTGCGCTGTGACAAAGCAGGCTTACCGGCAGTGCCGATGTAATGAATACCGTCCCGTTCACGGAGCGCATCGCGCCCCCTGCTTTAACGCGGCCTGTTCCATTTGGGGGCAGACCGCGCTTTTTTTGACTCTTCGCTTTTGCCCGGGCAGGTCGTTTCTGCGCTCATACCCTTTCCTATGGGTGAGATCCGGCGAAATTGCCACAAAACGTTTTGCATCGTATAAATAGGTGACAGTGCCCTCAGGGGCGATAAAAGAAAACGAAAGGCGAACCACAAACACAGTATTTCAGAAGGCATACCGGCAACAAACAAAGGAGGCTTAGCAATGACATTCAAACGCGCTGTGTTGTTTATCCTGGTGTTCGCGCTGCTGCTGGGCTGTGCGGCGCTGCCCGCGGGTGCGGAGCACACGCACAAGTGGGTGGACGTGGAGATCGAAGTCCAGCCCACCTGTACAAACCCGGGCAATAAGGTACAGGTCTGTTCCTGCGGCGAGTCACGCATAGTCGACGTTCCCGCGCTGGGACATGAATTCTCACAGCAGGTGTACACGGGCTACGCGGACTGCACGCACTACGGTTCGTTCTACTGGGTGTGCGAACGCTGCGGCGCACATTCCGCCATAGGCAACGACAAGCCTTTGGGCCACGACTGGGACGAGGGCGTGATCACCACCCCGCCCCAGGGCTTCACCCCGGGCGTAAAGACGTACACCTGCACGCGTGACCCCAGCCATACCTACACCGAGGAAGTGGAACCCACCGAGTGGCTGTTCGGGACGCTGGAAGGCGATTTCGTTTTCCAGGGCTTCACGGACGGTTCTTTCCAGCTAACCAACATCCCGCCGCTGGTGATAACCAAGCAGCCCGTGGGCGGCTACGTGGACCCCGACAGCGACGAAGGCCTTGTTTTGACCGTGGAAGCGGAGGGCGGCGAGCCTCCCTACACCTACGAATGGTACAAGACGGCTCAGGACGAGGAAACGCTCGAAAAAGCCAAGGCCTTTATGACCATGATGTGTATGCTCTTCGGCAAGAGCGAGGAAGAAGCCAAAGCTCTGTGGGCGGATAAGACCATGGAGAGCGTCAGCGAATTGGTGGGCAACGAGCAGGAGTTCCATGTCACGGAAGGCAACCGCGGCTACTACTGCGTGGTCACGGACAGCGTTGAACAGCACGCCACCTCCGACGTCGCCAGGACTGATAAAACCATAAGCATCTGGATCGAGCCGTCCAACGCCAACCTTATGGACAAGGACAGCGTCGTCCTCTCCTGCCTTGCCACGAACGGCAGCGGAGAATACACCTACACCTGGTACAAAGTCAGCAAAGACGAGGAAGACGTGGAGCTGGGCAGCGGCGACTACTCCGCCGAAGGTGTCAACGCAGGCAAGCTCAATCAGATCGAGGTGTACGAGTGCGGCCTTTACTGTTGCGTCGTCGACGACGCGGTGACCGGCCACAGCGTCACCTCCCGCATCGCCACCGTGTACGCCGCACCCAAGCTCAGGATAGACGTAAAACCCTATATCACGCTGGATCCGGGCACAGTGCAGGCACTTGGCGCGGTGATAACCGGCGGCGTGCCTCCCTATCAGGTATGGTGGGAAGTCGACAACTCGGCTATCCCCTGTGAAGAGACCGTAGAGGAAGACATGACCGTCACCGTGGCCGAAACCGACAGAGCGGGAGTGTATTACGTTTACGCCGAGGACGAGGTGGGCAATTACACCTGGCAAACCATCACCCGCCGCGATACGGACCTCAAGATAGCCCGGCAGCCTGTGGGCGGCACGATGTACAGCAACGATCATGAGGACATAAGCATCGCGATCGCCGACGGCGAAGCGCCTTACCGCTACACGCTTTACTTAAACAACAAGGTGTATAAGGAAGAAACGATAGACGCCGCCGAAGCCGTGTTTGAGGTTAGAGACCCCGGAGTGTATCACTTCAAAGTACAGGACTCCACCGGCCGCGGATGCACCTCCGCTACGGCCAGATTCGAACTGCCGGATATAAAGATCACGGTCCTGACGCCCGAGGGGACGATAAAGCGCTGGGGCGATCCCGCGTACCTGGAGATCGAAGTTGAAGGCGGCACAGAACCCTATTACTACATGTGGATACACATAGAAGAAGACGGTTCATGGC
>JAFWUC010000014.1 GCA_017518705.1 Clostridia bacterium | reverse complement strand
TCCCGACGATGAAGCCCCTCGACCAGCCTAAGAAGGACGAAAAAGCCGAAGAGAAGCCGGCAGCGTCCGAATGCGCCTGCTTCACCTGTCCCTCTCAGGAGGCCTGCAAGGCTGCGCAGGAAGCCGGGAAAGCGGCGCCTACGGAAGAGAAGATCGACTTTTCCAACGTCGTGATCGAGCCTCTGTTCCAAGATCAGGTGGACTTTGAAACCTTCAGCAAGAGCGATTTCCGCGCCGTTAAGGTGCTCGCCTGCGAAGCGGTGCCCAAGTCCAAGAAACTGCTCAAGTTCACCCTGGACGACGGCAGCGGCGAAAACCGCACGATCCTGAGCGGCATCCACGCGTATTACGAGCCCGATGAGCTTATCGGCAAGACCTGCATCGCCATCACCAACCTGCCTCCCCGGGCCATGATGGGCATCGAGTCCTGCGGCATGCTGATAAGCGCCGTACACAAGGAAGGCGAGGAAGAAAAGCTCCACCTGCTGATGGTGGATCCCCACATCCCCGCCGGCGCGAAACTGTACTAAATAATCAAGTAAATTGCTAAGCCTGCTGTTCTTCAGCAGGCTTAACATTTAGAAGCGCAGCAAACAGATGCTTAAGGAGAAACACCATGGATAAGCAGGCATTGACCGCCATATTTGAAAAATACATAAGAAAACTGAGGATAACCCCCGCCTGGGATGTTAAGCTCGAATTCGTCGAAGACCCGACCTGGCGAAAAACGGGCGATTTCAAGATCGACTGTGACGACAGGAAAGCGATCCTGCTTTTGAATATCGCAGACCCAAAGGCAGAAAACCTTGAAGAGGTCATCATCCATGAGTTGATGCATATCAAAATGTATCCGTTGGATCAGGTGACCGAATCGCTGATAACGAATTGTTTCGAGGAAGGCTCAGCAGCAAGCAGCTTTGCCTACCAGCAGTTTTTTACGGCGCTTGAGCAGACCGTTGAAGAGTTGACCAAATGCTTTTTGCTGGAATTCGGAGACAACAAAGCACTTTCTTTCGGTAGGTGCAGCCGGACAAAGTCGTTCAACGAGCTGTACAGCGGATTGAAAAACATCGATTGACTCCATTTTAGAGGTGCGCACCATGGATCCTATGCTCAATCTCGTGGTGGATATGTACGGCTGCCCCAACCGCTGCCTGCACTGCTGGCTGGGGCATATGCCGAACAAGCAGCTGCCTGACGAGACAGACAAGTTCATAGTCGATTACTTCAGGCCATTTTTCGGCAGGATAGCGTACTACAGCTGGATGCGGGAGCCGGATTTCTGCGACAGCTACCGGGAAAGATGGTTCAGGGATATCGCCGTGTCCGTAAACGCGGTGCCGCAGCGCTTCGAGCTGGCCGGTTTCCGGCGCATCGCGCGGGACGACGCATACATCCCGTTTCTTAAAGAAGTCGGCGTAAGGAAAGTGCAGCTCACGCTGTTCGGCTTAGATGAAACGCAGGACAGGTACGTGGGCCGCAAAGGCGCGTTCGGCGAAGTCATGCTGGCGACGCGCAGGCTCATTCAGGGCGGGATAGTCCCCCGCTGGCAGTGCTTTATAAACGAGGAAAACATACGCGAGATCGGGGAAGTGTACGCGCTGTACAAGCAAATTCGTGCGGAAAGCTGCCCCGAAATGGAGTTTTTCGTGCATGAAGGCTCCTGCGATGGGGAGAACCGCAAGCTCTACCCAATCCGCATATGCAAAAAGCACATCCCGGACAGCCTCATCCCCGTGTATCTGGGCTATGACGAACTGCTTGAAGAGAAGGACTGCGCGGAAATACTGCTCGGGAGCGGCTCTCATCCCGACTACCGTATAGAAGGCGCAGTCACGCTGAATATCTCAAACACTTTGGACGCGTACCTGAACTTCACCCATTTAAGCGCGCCCTGGCGGGTGGGCAGCCTTGATGCGGACAGCCCCGAAACTCTGTACAGGCGGCTTGAGACCGGCGACATCCCCGCGCTCAGGCTGGCAAAGCAGGTGACGTGGAAAGAGATCGCGCGGCGGTATTCAGACGCCGGCTCGGAAAGAGCTTTCAGCCTTGACGATTATAAGATGTATCTGTTCAACAGATATCTTGAGGATAATATCTGACACTAAAACGCCTTCCCGCGTTATTGCGGGAAGGCGCTTTTTATTTGCACTGTATCAGATCACATCTCGATGAACCGGGTCTCAAAAGGTTCGAATGTGAGTTCCAGGCTGCCCGCGGGGCAGAACACGCGGGTGGTAACCTGCGTATCGGCGTTATTCATCGCCAGCAGGGTTCGCTTGTTTTCAAACCAGGCACACTCCACCATCGGGTCGTCCGCGCCGCCCGCCGCGTTTCCGTCCGCGCCGCACAGGAACTTAAGCAGCTCCAGCAGCATGCGCGCCGCTTTGGGGCTGTAGGCAAAGCCGCCCATGTACACGGCCTGTCCGCTGCCAAAACGGTTCAACGTGAGCGCTGGGGTGCCGTCCCTGTCCAGCAGCACACGGGTATCGGACGAAGTGACCCGGATGCCCTCGGTCTTTCCTATCGCGTCCTCCGCCAGCATGAAGGGCGCGTTTTGCGTCTCGTAAGTCCAGGAGGCATGGCAGGCGTACTGTCCCTTGTCCAGATCCACGCCAAGCAGGTGGCTGAGCGCCAGAAGCGTGTCGCCGCCCTCTGCGGCGGAAGGCTCGCCCACGCCTATCAGGCTGCCGCCCTCATACACGAAACGGGTGACTTCGCTGACCAGGCCGCTGTCCCTCCACACGCTGCCGCCGCTCCAGGCGTCGCCTTCGCGGCCCGCGTTTATCAGCACGTCCACATCCTTTAGCGCCCCGCGCTTTACGTCCTCAACGCTGATGAACCTGACGTCAACCGGCAGGCCGGAGAGCGCCTCGTTTATGTGGATGAGCACGTTTTTGTCCGTCTCGTGGAAATGGCCGGACAGCGTCCAAGACCGCAGGCTGCCCCAGTAATGCATCACCGCAACCCTTATGGGCAGGGTCGCGGGCGCGTCGCTTTCGTGCAGCGCCTTTATGCGGCGGAAGTCCCGGGCCATGTCCGCTATGGCGTCGTTGAATTTATCCTGGCCGATCGTGAGGTGCAGATAACCGCCCAGACCTATGCGCTGTACCGTCTGCCTTGCCAGCGCCCGGCGCACGTGCAGCCAGTAGCTCACGGCGTCCTTTTCCGGCGCGCCGCCTTCGGAGAACGTGGGCAGGCCGCCCAGACCCACGGGGAACAGGTAAGGATGGAAGCGCAGTTCATGGGTCTCCACTTTAGCCAGCGCGCACAGGCGGCACTCGAAGCCGGAGAATACGCACTTTATGAGTCCGTCGAAACCTATGGACGGGAAATACTTGCCGCAGGGTTCCATGCCCACCCAGCTGTCGTCATAAAACACGTAGGCCTGTTTGCCGTAAGCGTGGATGATATCCACCAGCGCCCTGGCTTTTTCCGCCACGAAGCGCTGTATGAAATCCATGTAGTCCTTTTTCGCCTTGGTAGGCGGGCGGTGGGTCGCCTGAAGCATGCCTTTGTTTATGAAGTCCTCGGCGGTCAGGGCGTAGCCGTATTCCTCCTCAAACGCCTTGAGCGCAGCGGGGCTCACGGTGAAGTCATAGCTCGCCCAGTCCACAAATCGGCTGCGCAGGCGCATGTCGTCACCGAATATCCACACGAAATTGTAGAACAGCGAAGTCAGGCGCACCACGTCTGTCTGTGGATTGTTTTCGCACCAGTCTCTGAGCCACTGCTTAAGGTACTCCCACGCCAGGGGATGCCGGGGATCCAGCTGGCGCAGATGCTCGCTGGTCCAGTGGTTGGTGGTGTGGTTGTACATATTGATTTCTTCCCACACGCGCCACGCCAGGAACGATACCGAATACCTGTGGAAGGGCTCGCAGCGTTTGATCCTCACTGTGCCGTCAAGGTATTCCCACTCGTCCCTACCCAGCAGGCGGTTGGACGTCCTGTCCCACACCTGCCAGTATTCCATGGCTTCCGGGGAATCGTTGAGTTCGAACTGTTCGGTGAAATACCCGTCCAGGGGTCTGATCTCGAGCGTCTCTCCCGCAGCCACGGTGGGCTTTGAGAACAGGAAGCTCTGCTGCTGTGCGTCGGGATGCGCTTCGGCGAACGTGTTGTGCTCCCGGATGATGCAGATGGTGGAATAGATGCGGTAACCCGCTTTTGTGATCTCGTCGGAAAGCTTGGTGCCATCGGAGTCGCGTATCACGTCCGCTCCCCATTTTTCGGCCATTTTAAGTGTGAGGGCCTCGTAGCCCGCCTCTCCCGGCAGAGTAAATCCGCCTTTGGAATAATCGTTCATGCCAGACTCTCCTTAACAGAATTTGCGGTTTGGTGCTATTCCTGTCCGTATGTTTCCTCTTTGGGCGGCTTGCATACGGGACAGGCGGTCTTGCCGGCGTTTTTCGCCTGGTTCAGCGTGACCTTGGGAGTGTGCGGGTACACGTAGCGGCAGCCCGCCAGATGGTAATACTTGCCGTTATCGTTGCAGTACACGCGGGTAGCCACGGGCGTAGGCGTGGGCAGCGAGATCAGGTTGCTGGTCTCGTTGGCACTTTTGAGCAGCTGGGACGTGTCCGGCAGCTCATCCGGCGGCAGAGGCGCCAGCATGCGCTTGTCGTTCACCAGTTCGGTGACGACGATGCTGCCCCGGTCGTAGTCAAATGAGGTGGTGGAGAACACCACGATCCCCAGCACGATCACGCCCGTCCAGGCTGCCGTTATGAGGGCTTTCAGCCAGAGTTTCCACTTTGCCTCACGCCACATCAGCCACAGGCCCACCGGAAACGCCAGCACCAGCAGTGCGATGAGCACCCAGGTGCCCCTGTCGCCGCTCAGCCATTTTCTGTAGTAAGTTTTTCTTTTCATTTATTCTGTTCCCGTATCGTTTTGAGCGCCCGGTCAGGATAATTGGTGATTATGCCATCACAGCCCTGCTTCACCATGTACCCGATCTCGTCCTCGCCGTTGGGCGTCCAGCAGTTGACCTTCATGCCCCGTTTATGGGCGGAGTTGATGGTCGCCTTGGACAAAAACTCGAAGGCGGGATGGATGGCGTCGCAGCCCAGCTTATGCGCGCACGCCGCGGAGCGGGACATATGCGAGTACAGCAGGCAGGTGTAGACGTCCCCGTGCAGCTGCTTTAAGCGCTTTAACGCGAGTTTGTCGAAGCTGGAGACTATCACCTGTTTGAGCACATTCGTTTTGACCAGTATATCGTAAAAAAGATCCAGCGCGGCGTCCAGCCCCATGGGATGCTCAAAACGCTTGATCTCTATGTTTATGATCTCCAGCGGCTTTACGACTTCCAGCATCTCCTCAAGCGTGGGGATGCGCGTGCCTTTGAACTCTTCAGAGAACCTGACGCCGAAGTCGAACTTTTTCAGTTCCTCCAATGTCATAGCGGATATCTCGCCGCTGCCGTTTGATGTGCGGTCGATGGTCCCGCCATGGCACACCACGAATTTGCCGTCTTTTGTGAGATGGATGTCGCACTCGATGCCGTCCGCGCCGATCTCGACTGCCTTTTTGAACGCGGGCAAAGTGTTTTCAGGCGCGATCGCGCTGAAACCCCTGTGGGCCTGTACCTTTGTTTTGCTCATAGTATCCTCCCAAGTTTGACCTGACCGAGCAGGGAATAGATTTGCTGTTTTTCGGGGCAGGCGCTGCCCTGGGTCTGCGCCGCGGCGGCGCCGCACGCTATGGAGAGCTTAAAACTCTCTTCCGGGGCCAAACCTTCGCACACACCGTGCACGAAGCCCGCCAGCATGCTGTCACCCGCGCCTACGCTGCTCGCAGCCCTTATCTCCGGGCTTTCGCCGTACAGCACGCACTCCCTGTCCGCGTACACGGCGCCGGCTTCTCCCATCGAGACCAGCACGGCCCGGACGGACGAGGCGGCAAGCACTTCCTTCGCGCGGGCGGCAGCCTCGTCAAACGTGTTGACGGGCAGCCCCATCATTTCCGCCATCTCCTCGGCGTTGGGTTTTATCATATAGGCCGAGCTTTCAACGCCCGATTTGAGCGCCGCGCCTTGGGTGTCCAGAAACACCTTCGCGCCCAGCGCGTTTATGTCCCGTATCCATTCTCCCGCGTCGACGCCCAGCCCGTCCAGCCGGCCCGAGATCACGCACAAGTCTCCCGCCTTCAAGACCTTCAGGAGCCTGCGTTTCAGCGCGAGCGCATCCTCCGGGTCTATGCCGCCCGCCTCGTTTATGTCGGTGGTCAGGCGGGTCACGGGATCGAACAGCTTGATGTTGGTGCGGGTGGGGCGCTTGGAGACAACGAAATCGCTTTCAATGCCCATTTGGGCCAGCGCGCCAAGAATGTACTCCCCTGCACTGCCGCCGAGTATGCCCATGGCGACGTTTTCGCTGCCAAGTTCCTTAAGCGCTTTGGACACATTTATGCCCTTGCCGCCCGGATCCTGCCGGGTCTCGAGCACCCGGTTGACCTTTCCGGGCGCGAAAGACGGCACCGTAAGCGTTTTGTCCAGCGCCGGATTCAGCGTAAGCGTGTATATCATCTTATGCCTCTCATACATACCATACCTACTCTATTGTATCACATATGTCAAGCATTTTGGCCGTTTCCGGACTATGTTGTTATATTTTTATTTCAAATGTTTACAAAAGTGTTTCATTATGCTATAATAAATGGCAATCTACGGAGGTGAGCGCATGAAAAAAAGCGTGAAACATTCCAAACAGGAAAAAAAGGCACGCCGCCTGGCGGGTTTTCTGACCTGGCTGATGATATTCAGCATCATCAGCGGGCTGCTGGGCTGCTATCTTGTGCTGCTTAAACCGGAAAAACAGTATATGGACGCCTCGAAGCTGCTTGAAGAAAAGTCCTACGCCGAAGCCGGCAGGCTGTTCTCCACCATCGAGGATTACCGTGACAGCAAGAATCAGGCGCAGACGGCCAGCTGCCTGAGCCTGTTCGAAAGGGGCGAAGTGGAGGCCGCTTCCAACCTGTACCTTAACTCCCTGGACGCCGACACCCAGGCGCAGGTGCGCGAGAGCATAGGCTCCTTTGAGGAGCTGGGCAACAAGGCAGTAGAGGCGGGCAGCTATGCCGACGCGTTCTACTACTACAAACTCATGCCCGACGGCGGCCGCGAGGACACCATGTACGCGCTGGACGTGTATACGGAAGCCGAGAACGACATACTCTACGGCGACTATTCCGACGCCCGCGAGAAAGCCGCCAGCGCGCTGGACAAGTCCGAGGAGATGGCTGCGCCGCTGCAGAAGCTTATAGATGAAAGCTACGAGAAGGAGTTCAGCCACTATCTGCAGTTGGGCGAAAGCGACCTTAACGCCGCGGCGGAAGGCATGGAGCTCATGCAGGACGAATACGAAGAGGCAGGCAGGTACTTAAGGGACCTGGAGGACGCCTACAGAGGCGGCGTACAGTACCAGGACGAGGGTAAGTACAAGCAGGCCATAGAGTTTTTCGAGAACATAATCACATATAAAGACTGCCGCCTGAAGATCAGCGAGTGCCAGGTTATGCTCTATGAGGAGCAGGCCAAAGCGGGACAGACGCAGGACGCCCTGAGCGGAGTCATATCGCTGTACGACTGGGAAAACGCCATATACGTGCTGCCCGAGGACAGCGTGCTGCTGCCCCTGCTGCTGCCTGAAGACGAAAACGAATCCATCCCCGAAAGCACGGAAGACGAGGTTGCGTAACACTGTTTCTGTAGTAGGCTGCAAAAGCTACGAACCCGAATACGTCCGTCCCGCCCTGGAAAAGGCGCTTGAGCCCCTGGGCGGGCTTGATTTTGTCAAGCCCGGCATGAGGGTCGTGATAAAAGCCAACCTGGTGAGCATGCTGAAGCCCGCCTCCGCCGCCACCACCCATCCCGCCCTGCTCACGGAGCTTTGCCGCATGCTGGTCAAAAAAGGCGCGAAGGTCACGGTGGGCGACTCCCCCGGCGGGCTGTACACCTCCGCGTATGTGAACGCGGTCTACCTGGCTACGGGCGTCAAGGCGGTCACCGAAGTCGGTGCCGAGCTCAACCGCGATTTCGGACACGTCCGCGCGGATAACCCGGACGGGCAGACGCTCAAGGAACTGGAATACACCGCCTACCTGGACGACGCCGACGCGATAATCAATTTCTGCAAGCTCAAGACCCACGGCATGATGGGCATGTCCGCCTGCGTAAAGAACATGTTCGGCGCGATCCCGGGCACCTTCAAGCCCGAATATCACTACAAATACCCCGAGCACGCCCGGTTCGCCGACATGCTGGTGGATATAAACGAGCGCTTCAAGCCCCGGCTGTGCCTTGTGGACGCGGTGTACGGCATGGAGGGCAACGGTCCCACCATGGGCACGCCCAGGTTCATAGGCGCGCTGCTGGCTTCCGACAGCCCCTACTGCTGCGACCGGGTGTGCGCGGGCATCATCGGGCTCGATCCGGAAGAAGTAGACACCGTCGCAGCGGCCGAAAAACGCGGGCTGGAAAACGAGTTTGACATAGTGGGCGATCCGGATAGATTCCGCGTCGCGGATTACCGGCTGGTACGCGAAAGGAAGGAAATGGCCTTCAACATGGAACTGCCCGGCGTCTTCGGCAAGTGGTTCGGCAGTTTCGTATCCGGCGCGCTCGCATCCCGCCCCCGCGTCAGGCGCAGCGAATGCATAGGCTGCGAAAAATGCTTCAATATCTGCCCCGCAAAGGCGATCACCATGCGCAGCGGGAAGCCGTCCATAAACAAAAAAGCGTGCATCCGCTGCTTCTGCTGCCAGGAGTTCTGCCCCAAAGGCGCAATGAAGCTTAAACGCCCGCTTATCGCCAGGATCATAAACAGATAACAGATCAAAAGCCCTGAACGCTTGGTTCAGGGCCTTGTTTTACCGGTTTTCGTAAATGGCCGTCAGCAGTGCACGGGACTTATCGCAGCCGTGCTCCCAGTACATTATGCCCAGCAGGCCGTTGTCCTTGACTATGCCGCACTTGGCTTTCAGGCTGTCCGGGTCGTCGTAGCTGATCAGCGTGCTGCCGTCAAACAGGAACGGCGCCTGGGCGTCTTCGTCCCAGTAACGCACGAAACCGTTTTTGTTGATATAATCGTTTACGAGGCCGGTGTAACCCTCGCCGTAGCCGCCGACGGTGCCCGCAGGCTGCAGCAGCCCGTGGTTCACGTCCGGCACGCCGCCCCATTTCCGGGCGTAGAACGCCGCGCCGATCACGATCTTATTCAGCGGCACGCCGGCTTTGTTGAACATTTTCACCATGGACAGGGTGTCCAGCCCGCTGTCGTCGCCTTTGGTGGCGAAAGGCGCGGTGTGGTGCCCCGCCTGGCTGCAGAAACCGCTGCGCATGTCGTAAGTCATTATCTGCACGTAGTCGCAGATCTCAGCCACCTTGTCCATCTCGGTGTCGCGCACGAAGTACGCGCCCGCACCCGCGGCGATGGATACTATCTTGTCCGGACCCAGCGCATCCCTTAACGCCTGCAGCAGCAGGGTGAAGTTCTGCTTGTCGGAGGGGTCGCAGTCTATGCCCGCGGAGTCGGAACAGGGGTATTCCCAGTCTATGTCTATGCCGTCCAGTTTGGTTTTAGCCACGTAGTCGGCGCAGCTTTCGGCGAATTTGCGTCTGCCTTCCTCAGTGCGGGACATAAGGGAGAAGCCTCCCGCCGTCCAGCCGCCCACGCTCAGTACGATCTTGATATCGGGATTCCACTGCCTGATCTGTTCGTGGCAGTCGTTGTGCTTGAGTTCCCAGGTGCCCAGCGTAAAGTCATCCGCCACCTTGCCGAAGGCGATGTTGATGCCGTCCAGCATTTTGGCGTCCTGTTCCGTCACCTGAGGCAGCCCGCGGTCGCCCACATAGCCCAAGATCAACATAGTCTCATACCTCCAGTATTAATAATCCTTACGGCTTTTTGCGAAAGATGCTCCTGCCGCCCGGCCCGCACGTTTATTTTATGCGGTCCCCAAGGGCGGTCTTTATGTTCAGATAGTCGTTGGTGAGGATGCAGTCTATGCCCATGTCCAGGAAGCGACGGGCTTCTTCGGGCTCGTCGGAGAAGAACACGTTGAGCTTCACGCCGTGCTGTTTGGCTTTGAGTATCATCTCTTCGTTGAAATAGGGCTTGAACAGCTGCACCCGGTCTATGCCCAGTTCTATCGCCCGGTTCACTATCTCGAAGTGCCGGGAGTTCTCCCCCACGCACAGCGCGATGTCGGGCGCGAGACGCTTAAGCTGCTTTAGCACGCTGTCGTTGGCACTCATAAAGTAAACGTAACGGCGGTTGTCGTACTTGTCTATCAGGCGGATTATGCGCTTTAAGTGTTCCTCGTCCATCGGGCTCACATCGTCGGTGTCCTTTATGTGCACGTTCATTATGACCTGACCGCTGAAATGCTGGAGTATCTCCTCAAAGCGCACGATCTTAAGCCCTTTGTACTTATCGGAGAACCGGAAGCCGAAATCCAGCTGCATGAGTTCGTCCAGCGTCTTTTCATACACCTTGCCGTGGCCGTCGGACACTCTGTCCAGAGTGGAATCGTGTATGGACACCACATCTCCGTCCTTCGTCCACCACAGGTCGAACTCGATCTCCTGCGCGCCCAGCGCTATCGCCGCGCCGAAGGCGGGCATGGAGTTTTCGGGCGCCACGGTGCTGAACCCCCTGTGGGCGCACAGCCGGGGGTACGGCAGGCTTCTGTCGTCCCGTATCACGGCGCTGCCCGCAAAGCGGTATTTCCAAGGCCTGCGCCCTTTCTCGGTATAATCGTGGTGCAGCCCCACCGGGTTCATGAAGCCCATGGGCTTTAAGTACTTTTTGAAAGGATCGAACTCGAACTCTATGCCGCCCGCGCCGTTTTCCCTGTACGCCAGTATCTCACCGTCCGGCCCCACCGCCATGGATGAGCCCGCCGTGGCACAGTCGTCCCCCAGGGACACGCCGCTCCTGAGCAGGTAAGCGCCGGTGGTATAGGCGATGAAGCGGCCGTATATCCTTGCCGTCTCGTGGGTGTCGCTGCGCTGCTGGGCGCAGCCGATTATCACGTGGGGGCGCTTTTGGGCGATAAAGCTCAGGCTCTCGAAGAAATAGAAGTCGTAACAGGTCAGAAAGGCGTACTTAACGCCGTCGATCTCCACGGTGTAGGGCTCGGAATACTCCTCGCAGTAATCGCTTTGGAGCTTCAGGCGGGTGATCTCGCCCGGAGTCAGGTGCTGCTTTAAGTACTTTCCGACAACGTTGCCCTGCCTGTCGATGGCGAAGGTGGTATTGTAATACCCTTTATCGGTCCTGTCTCCCGCGTTTACGAACACGACGCAGTTCAGGCGTATGGCAGTGTCGCGGCAAGCGGCGAGCAACCGGGGCGTGTTGGCTTCCCACGCCTGCTCATATTCTTCCCGGGTGGCGGGCGGGAAGGGCATGTCCGCGCTTTCGGGCAGCACCACCACGTCCGCGCCCTGCTTAAGCCCGTTAAGGAAGCTTATCGCTTCGTCAACTCCCCGTTTCGCGCCTTCGATGTCAGAATAAAACCCGCTTTGGTATATGACTCCTTTCATGCCCGTTTACCTTCCTCACTTGTAAAAATCGCCATTTTCCAGGCCCAGGAAGCTCAGGAAACGCTGTATGTGGCTGTCCCAGTACTCCCAGCTGTGCACGCCGGGATCGGCTTCGTACACGTAAGAGAACGGATCCCCGGGCAGGCTCTCCATGAACGCTTTTGTCTTAAGCGCGCTTTGCTGTATGAAGTCCTCCGTGCCGCAGCTGTGGTATATGCGGGGCAGCGGTTTGCCGCTTTGCACTGCCTTGAGCGCCGCGCCGAACACGTCTCCCTCGGTACCGGTCAGGTCCCTGTCCCCGTACAGATACTCGCGGCGCGCCTTCTTTTCCGGTGTGGACACGTCGTTGGGGTCGCCGTTGACCGCGCCTGCGGACAGGCAGCCGATGGCAGAATAACACTCGATGTTGTTAAGGCCGATCTTCATCGCGCCCGCGCCGCCCATGGACAGGCCCGCGATATAGTTGTCCTCCCGCCTGTCGCTCAGCGGGAAGAAGCCCCGCATGATCCGGGGCAGTTCCTTTGCGATATAGGTGTAGTACTTGCCGCCGTGAGCCATGTCCGCGTATGAGGACAGGTGCACCGCGGGCATCACCACCGCCAGACCCAGCGGCGCAACGTAACGCTCGATGGAGGTGCGCCTCTGCCAGATGGTCTCGTCGTCGCTTTTGCCGTGCAGCAGGTACAGCGTTTTGTATTTTTCGTCGCTCCGGCCTTCGTATTCGCCGCCAAGCCGCTTCTGGGGCAGTATCACCTCGCAGGAAACGCACATGCCCAGGCTCTGGCTGAAGAAATTGGTGTGTATAAGTGCCATGTTACGCCTCCCCGCCCATGTTCAGCCATTTGAGTACGCTCTGTATCTTCATGTCCCAGTAGGCCCAGTTGTGGGTGCCGGGCTCTTCCTCGTAGGTGAGATCGAAGGGCAGCCCCTTTATGTGGTTCCTCAGGCGCACGTTCTGCCAGTACAGCATGTCTTCCGTGCCGCAGCACATGAACAGCCTGGGCGTATTGCCGGCCGAAAAATCGAAGTTCTCGCACAGGGCGAACAGGTCATTTTTGCTGCCCCTGACTAACGAAGAAACGCCCATAACGTCGAACGCTTCGGTATCGCCGTTTTTCTCCTGCGCTTCGCAGATCTCCGCCACGTCCACCGCGCCGGACAGGCTGGCTCCCGCGGAGAAGATGTCCGGACGAGACAAGGCAAGCTTGAGCGCGCCGTATCCGCCCATTGACAGGCCCGCCACGAAAGTGTCTTCCCTTTTGTCCGATATGGCGGGGAAAAAATCCCTGACCACACGGGGCAGCTCGGTGGTAAAGAACGTGAACCACTTGAAGCCGTGGTGCATGTCCGTATACCAGCCCCGCTGGGTCTCCGGCATGACCACCGCAAGGGGCATGTCGCTCACATAGCGCTCTATGCTTGTTCTGCGCTCCCAGATGGTGTGATCGTCGCTTAAGCCGTGCAGCAGGTACAGTACTTTCCATTTACGCTGCTCGGAAGGAGTATCAACCCCTATCATTCCCGGGGCGGTCTGGGGCAGTATCACGTTCATGCGCGTGCACATACCCAGCACCTCGGAGAAAAAGCCCACTTCCAAAAACGCCATAACGCTCTCCTCAGTCTATCATTTCCAGAGTCACGGTAAGCTCAAGTTTCTCAAACTTCTTAAGGTCGTTGCCGTCCTTGTCCTTGTAGCGCACCACGCTGATGGTGAAGCTTTCGCCCGCGCCCAGCTTGTCCACTATCTTGGTGTATTCCCTGAACGTCTTTACCCTGATGCCGTTCACGTGGGTGATCACGTCGCCGCTCCTTAAGCCCGCCTTGAAGCCGGAGCCGTTTTTCTCGACTTCGCCAATCAGCAATCCGGCAGGCGGATAGTTCTTGAGCGGCTCCTCGGGGCCTTCGTTGTCGGTCACGCTCACGCCGAAGCGGGGACGCTTGTAGGAACCGGTGGCGATTATGCTTTCGGCGATGGGCCAGGCCACGTCCATGGGCACCGCGAAAGACAGGCCTTCATACACTACGAAGTCCTCGTTATTGGCGTCCTTGTAATAATAACCCATGTACTTCATGAAGGGGATGCCCACGATCTCGCCGTCCAGGTTCAGTAGCGCGCCGCCGGAGTTGCCCGGGTTTACGGCCGCGTCGATCTGGATGAGCCCTATGGCGCGGGTGGCCTCGTAGTCCGCTTCATCCCTGTTAAGACCCGACACTATGCCGGTGGTCAGGGTGTTGTACATCATTTCCCAGCTGATGGGAGTGCCTATGACCAGCACTATCTCGCCCACCTTAAGGTCCGAAGATTTGCCGATCTTTACGGGCGTGAGCTCAAGCTCCTCGTTCACCTTTACCACGGCAACATCCGCCGCCGCGTCGGAACCGACGAGTTCGGCTTCCAGCACCCGGCCGTCGCTCAAGCGGATCTCCAGTTCGTCCGCGTCTTCGATCACGTGATGGTTGGTGAGGAAGTAACCGCCTTCCTTTATGTAAACCGCGCTGCCCGAACCCTTTTCCTGCTTGTTCACGGAATCGGTGGCCTTGTCCCAGGTGTAGCTGACCTGCGCCAGTACCGCCACGGAGGGAGACACTTTTTCGAATATCTCCGGCAGGGGATTGTTGTAAAGCAGGCTCAGCGCCGGCTGAGGAGTAGCTGCGGTCTCAGCGGGCTTCTCCTCCGTTTCGGTGGCAAACGCCGGGAGCAGCAGCGCGATCAGAAGCGTCAGCGCCAGTAGTTTCTTCATCTCAGGTACCTCTTTCACTTTAGTGTTACTATGGTCACGCCGTCCTCGCCCTCGCCGTAGCGGCCCAGACGGAATTCCTTTACGTCAGGTATGCGTTTAAGTTCGCTTTGCACCGCGCTCCTAAGCGCGCCGGTGCCTTTGCCGTGGATTATGGAGAAATTCTTGATGCTGTTGAGCCTCGCCCCGTCTATGAACAGGTCCATCTCGTTCAGGGCTTCCTCCACCGTCATGCCCCTCACGTCCAGCTCCATCTCGCCCCGTCTGTGGGAGATCTGTATGCTGCTGCCCGAGGGCTTGCGGGGCTCATAGCGGCTCTTTTTCGCGTTCTCGGCAGGTTTGGGGGTGCTGAGCAGCACTTCCTTTATGTTGGCTTTCAGCTTCATGGGCCCCGCCTGCACGTTCATGTCGCCCTTCGCGTCAGGCGCGGTCAGCACGGTGGCGTCCGTACCCAGTTTTTCCAGATACACGCGGTCGCCGGGCTTCAGGCTCTCGGGACGCACGCCTTCCTGCGCCTTGCCGGAAGCGAGCGTCTCGCTCATTTCATCGATGCCGTCCTGCAGGCGCTTGCGCATCTCGTGCAGTTCGTGCTCTTTGAGACCGGAAGCGTTCCTGGCCTTTTTGAGTTCGGAAATGATCTGCTCCGCCTCGTTCTGAGCCTTTTTAAGCAGCTTCTTTGCGTCTTCCTTGCTCTTTTTGAGCATTTCCTCCCGCTGGGATTCCAGTTGTTTTTTCTCTTTGTCCGCCTCCGCACGTATACGCAGGGTCTCGCGGTGCGCTTCTTCCGCCAGCACGCGTTCCTTCTCGGCTATGGTGCGGTGATACTCGGCATTCGCGATGACATCTTCAAAACGAATCTGATCCCGGCTGAGCCGCTCTGAAGCATCGGCGATTATGGCGGGATCGAGCCCCAGTTTTCTGGATATCTCAAACGCGTTGGACTTGCCCGGCACGCCTATGGACAGGCGGTACGTGGGCCTTAAGCTTTCCACGTCGAACTCCACCGAGGCGTTTTCCACCCCCACGGTATTGAGCGCGAACGCCTTGAGCTCGGAATAGTGCGTGGTGGCCAAAGTGCGCACGCGGCGCTTTAGCAGCGTCTCCAGTATGCTCATGGCCAGCGCGGCGCCCTCCGTGGGGTCCGTGCCCGCGCCCAGCTCGTCAAACAGCACCAGGCTTTTTTCGCTCACGTTATCCAGTATCTGCACGATGTTGGTCATGTGGCTGGAGAACGTGGACAGGCTCTGCTCTATGGACTGTTCGTCCCCGATATCGGCGAACACTTCATCGAACACGGCGACTTCGCTGCCGAAAGCGGCAGGTATGTGCATGCCAGCCTGCGCCATCAGAGTGAGCAGGCCGACGGTCTTTAACGTGACCGTCTTGCCGCCGGTGTTGGGGCCGGTTATCACAAGGGTGGTAAAGTCCTCCCCCAGCCAGATGGTCAGCGGCACCACCTTGAGCGGGTCCAGCAGCGGATGGCGCGCTTCCTTAAGCCGGACGACGCCGTTATCGTTGATCTTGGGAGGGTTCGCGTTCATGGTCCTGGCAAGGAACGCCCGGGCGAACACCCCGTCCAGATACGCCATTATATCCAGGCTGCTTTTTATGAGCGGCGCGTCGGGCGCGAGGCGCAGGGTAAAGTCCCTGAGTATGTGCTGTATCTCCCTTTGCTCCTTCAGCGTCAGCTCTTTAAGCTCGTTGCCCGCCTCGACCACGCTGATGGGCTCTATGAACACGGTGGAGCCGGAGCCGCTCTGGTCGTGCACCAGGCCCGGCACCTGCTGGCGGTATTCCGACTTGACGGGAATGACGTACCTGCCGTTGCGGACGGTCACGATGCTGTCCATCAGGTATTTCTGCATTGCGGAGGAATGGATAAATCCGTTCAGCTTTTCCCGCACCTTGTCGTTGACCTGGCGGATGTGCCTGCGGATGTCGTACAGTTCGGGGGAGGCATGGTCGCTCATCTCGTCCTCGGAGATGATCGCCGCGCTTATCTCTTCCTCAAGAGGCCGGTTAGTGGCGATGCGGGAAGCCATTTCGCTTAATATGGGCGTGTCTTCCCGGTCCGTTATAAGGCTGCGCCTCACGCTGCGTGCCGCCGCGAGCGCTCCCGCCACCTTCAAAAGCGCCTTCATTGTCAGCACGGAGCCGACCTGGGCCAGTTTAAGATACTCGCTCACGTCGTCAAATTGCGTCATGGGATTCCCGCCCGTGTAGGCGATCACATTCAGCGCTTCGTCGGTCTCCTGCTGCAGGCGCGTGACGTCCTTTATGTTGTCCGCCGGAAGCGTCTCAAGGCAGCGCGCCTTGCCCATGTCGGACACCGCGCAGTCCTTCAGCATATTCAGTATTTTATCGTATTCCAGCTTGAACCGGTATTTTTCAGTCATTTATTACTCCGTGATCCTGAAATAATGCCCAGTGGTGTATTTTTCGACTATGTTCCCCTGAGGCCGCCCGCCCGTTGCCGCGGCTTTGAACGCCCTTGTCAGCCTTTGGGCGGTCCTTTCGTCCTCATCCGTCAGAAGCAGGCGCCACACCCTGCTTTCCGGCAGCTCGTCCGTCCTTGACAGCAGGTTCATTGGCACGCTGTTCAGCAGGTCTATGACGCAGCCCTCGTCGCTCGCCAGCCGCCTGAAGGGAAAGCTTGCCCGCGTCCTGTCAGCATAGTACAGGTCGCTAAGGCGTTTTCCGGCCGCGGCGCTGTCGCACGCCCTGCACTCCTTATGTCTGCCTCCCCCGTGTATGGCGTTCAGGGGACAGTGCCTTAAATGCATAAGCGGCACCCGGCCGTAGACCACCAGTTCCCGGTTGCCGGACAGCTGCCTGATCTCCCGGCAGGTGAGCTCCACGGACGGAGTATAGATGTCTTTCCCCACGCCCAGGAAATCCAGCGCGGCGTTGTTGGTGATGTTCATGGAGAAGTCGAACCGCCTCTCCCCCGGCCACTCCAGCGCCAGTTGCCCCGGGTTGGAGATATATACGCCCTTAAGTTTGCCCGCGTTGCTAAGAGCGAAACGGTTAAGCGTGCCGAGCGTATCGCCCGCCATTACCGGCGGCAGGTACAGGAACATCTCGTCGACGTCGGCGTTTTCCAGCGCGGTTTCCCTTAGATCTGCAGGGAAATACACGGCTTCGTCCGCGCCCTCGCTTAACAGCCGCTTAAGCAGCGCCGTGTTGTCCGCCTGCACCGCGATGCGCGGCGGAAGGGAATACTCTCCGTTCACCTCTTTATGAGGCCGGTATTTCTTTTTCTCCCAGTCGCCCCTCGCTTTTGCGATCCGCGCTTCGGAGAGGCGCTTAAGCGCCTCGCGCCTTAAACTGTTGACAGCGGACATGCTTAAGAAAGCGTCCGCGTCTCCGTCCAGTTTCGCAGTATCGATTATGTAAGGCGTGCCCCCGGTCTTTTTAAGCTGGCTTAACAGCTTTTCGGCGCTGATCCCGCCGTTTTCCGCGGAGGTTACCGTTTCGCCTTCGGCTGTCACGCGGTTTTTGCCGTCGTCCAGTTCCAAACGCGCCGGCTCTCCGAGCCTGAGCGTGAGCCGGGCGGATACGGGCACGCAGCCCCTTTCCCGTCTCAGGCGCTCGCTCACCTCGTCGAGCAGCATTTTGCTCTGCATGCGGTACACGGTGCCGTCCGCTTTCGCGGGGTTCGCAACGCGTTCCCCCGCCCTGCCCGAGAGCTTTACGGGGATCTCCTCGCCTCTGTCGTTCCTTACGGCGAGCGCATCGCCCTTGTCCACGTCCCGGCTCAGGCTCACGGTCCTGCCGCTCGCCCTGCCAACGGGTACGCCCTGATGTCCGGATCTCTGGGTGGACAGGAATTCCCCGTCCCTGATCCCTTCGAAATATCCCCGGGTGAAGCCGCCCCGGTTGAATACCTGCCTTAATTCGTCCGCCAGCTTTTCGTCAGGCGTTTCCCCGTCCAGCAGACGGCGGTACGCGTGCGTCACCACGGCCACATACTCGGGTTTTTTCAGCCGGCCCTCGATCTTAAGGTTGCTTGCGCCCGCCGAAACGAGCTTGTCCAGCATGGGCGCGGTCATAAGGTCTTTAGGCGACAGCAGATAGCCTTTGGCAGACGCCGCGCCTCTCGCCTCGTATTCCATGCGGCAGGGCTGGGCGCACGCGCCCCGGTTGCCGCTGCGCCCGCCCACCATGCTGGAAAACAGGCACAGCCCGCTGCACGCCACGCACAGCGCGCCGTGGCAGAACACCTCGGTCTCTATGCCGGTCTCGCTGCAGGCGCGTATCTCCTCCAGCGACATTTCCCGGGCCAGTACCGCGCGGTCGAACCCGCGCCGTTTGAGATACTCCGCGCCCTGCGGGTTGCTTATCGCCATTTGGGTGCTGGCATGCAGGCGGAGGGAAGGGAGGACCTGCCTAAGGTATCCGCACACGCCCATGTCTTGCACTATAACGCCGTCGGGGCGAGCCCGAAACAGCTGTTCAGCCGTATTTTCAAGCTCGCCCATCTCACACTCCTTAAGCAGAGTGTTCACGGTCACATACAGTTTTTTGCCCCGCTCATGCAGGTAGTCGGAAGCCTTTATAAGCTCTTCCGCGCCGAAATTTGCCGCTCCGCGCCGGGCGTTCAGCGCTTTTCCGCCCAGGTATACCGCGTCTGCGCCGCTTTGCGCGGCGGCTACGAGGCAGTCCCAGCTTCCCGCGGGAGCAAGCAGCTCGGGTTTTGTCATCTCAGGTAAATGAAGGCGTGGAGTTCGCGTTTGTTGGTGTCGAAATCGATGTTCCAGAGCATGGCGTCGTCGTCTTCGCCGCGCTTATCCTCCCTGTAAGTGCCCCTGACGGGCAGCACGAACGTCTCCGCGCCGTTAAAGCCGTCGCGCGCCAGCACCTTCTGGCCCAGGGTCATTATGGTGTTCATGTCCAGGTTGGTCCTCATGATGCCCATGGAATCCATGGCCAGGTTCATAAGGTCGACCGTGCTCTTGCCCTTCAGCTTGACCATCAGCAGGTTGAGTACTCTCCTCTGGCGCTCCGCCCTGCCGTAGTCGCTGTCAAGCTTTCTGATGCGGGCGTAGCCCAGCGTCTGCATGCCGTTTAAGTGGGTATTGGCGCCGCCTGCTTCCAGTATGTCCGCAAGATACGCGTTTTTCGCGTCGTCATACGTCATTTTTCCCTGCTTGTACAGCAGCCAGTACTGTTCCTGGACGCTGGCGTTGATCTCTTCGACCTCGTTCTTGGTCACGTCGATCTCGACGCCGCCCACCTTCTCGGCGATCTTGGCAAACGAGGCGAAGTTCACCACTACATACTTGCTGATGTTCATGCCGAAGCACTCGTTCACAGTGCGCATGGCCAGTTTGGGGCCGCCGAAAAAGTACGCGGTGTTCAGCCTGCGGTTTTTGCCTTCGATCTTGACCTCAGAGTCACGCATAAGGGACGTGAGCTTGATCGCTCCGGTATTCCTGTTGATGGAGCAGATCATCATGGTGTCCGAGCGGGACGTCTCGGTGAGCACGCGCCCGTCAATGCCCAGCAGCAGTATGTTTTCCCAGCTTTCGTCCAGACCCGGAGTGATGCTCAGGTCCGATACGTTGATGCTGCCCGCCTCGCTGGCGTTCAGCCCGTCATAATTATCGCTGTTCAAACCGACATCGGTGAATATCCCGCTGCCGTCGGACGTGCTCTGTGTGCTGACCGGCGCGGTCGGCGTGTTGTTTCCGGCCGGCTTTTTGCCAAAGGGATTGATGACCACCAGCAGAAGCACCACTATCAGAATGGCCACCGCTGCGATGAGCAGCGTCATAAGCTGTTTTTGCTGCTGCTGTTTCTTGCGGCGTTTTGCGGCCGCCGCACGGCTGCGCTGCGCCTGGGACGCGGTGCGCGTGCCCTGGGCTGCGGGCCTCGGGCGCTGGGAAGTGGTCTTAGGCTGTATGGGTCTTTTGTTTTCGCTCATGATTTTTCTCCCGATCGTTCAGTTTAGTAGAGGTACGGATTGCATCTTTTGCAGGGAACATAGCCCATGTACTCTGCGATATTAATGGAAATGGGCATGGGTTCCAGCGCATTTTTAAGCGCGGCGCACTCCCACAGATGGTAGCGGCTGCCGCCGTTGGTGATGTACACGATGTAGCTCGTGTCGAACCACTCATTGTAAGTCGCACGGTCGAGCCAGTAGAGCTGCCGCTTGGTGAACAGACCGTTCGGTTCGTAGTCCTTGCTCATCTGGAAGTTCATCACGGCGCGCTCGGTATACCTGTCAAAATACCCGTCCGCTTCGTCCTTCAGCAGAAAACCCTTCTTGACCAAAGCCAGTTCAACGGCATATACAAAATCGCTCTCGTCGCCGATCATGGCCACTATGGTATCGTTGTCGTCATACGTCGATTCGGATACTCCGAATACGCTTATAAGCGTTAACAGCGCCAGCGTGAGCGCGATCATTTTCCTAATCATGTCCAAGCCTCCTTTTAGCGTATTTTATCATATAAGTCAATCGTTTTGCAAGCTTGCGCCGTTGCTGTCCTCTTCCGCCCACAGTTTTATCTTGAGTTCGGACATGTTCATTTTGCGCGCTTTGCGTGACTTGAAACCTGCGAACCGCCCCTGTTTAAAGCAGACAGGCGCGTAGGTGCAGTACTTGCAGGCGTCCGCTTCGGCGCTGCTCACGGGCGCTACTGCGGTCTCGCCCTCGTATATCCGTTTTGTAAAGTTTTCCATAAGCCGCCGGGTGTGGCGGGACAGCAGTTCGAACTCCGCCTGTGACGCGCCCATGTCGCCCTTCGGTTCGCCTTTATGATCGCCGGTCTGATGGAAATTCACGTTTATGAATTCCTCCGGGTGCTCGCTGATGTTTTCCAGTATTTCCTTATCTTCGGGATAGATGCCCTGCATGCGGGCCTGCTTCGTGCGCTTTGCCTCTATCTCGGCTTCATTCAGCGATGAGGTATTGATGGGCTTGTCTGAGACCCTGAAATAGTACACTCCCGCGCTGCCGGAATCGTAATCCTTCTGAGCGACGGCCAGGTAAGTCATAAGCTGCAGCTGAAGTCCCTCGTACATGGAGGGCGGATCCAGCTTCGTGTTGCCGCTTTTGTAGTCCACCACGAAAACATAGGACCGGCCGTCGATTTCTCCCTTATCCACCCGGTCTATCTGCCCGTGAAGGGGACGCTCCCTGTCTCCCGCCTTCAGCCGGTCGGTAAACTTAAGTTCCAGCGCTTCAGGTTTGAACGCGCCCTTTTTGCGCTGCTTAAGCAGCAGCACGGACGCCCTGAGCGCCGCCCGGCGCAGTTCCTTAAGCTGCACGGCGTTCGCCCGGCTGTCCGCGGCAAGGGGCGCCAATTCGCCGCCTATCACGTTTTCGAATATCGCCCGCATCCGCTCCCGGGCCTGCGCTTCACTAAGGGCCGCAAAGTCGGGGCTTTTGAGCAGCCTTTCCATGCACTTATGCAAAAGCTTTCCCTGCTCGATCGGGTTTATCTCATAGGCTTTGTCTTCCCTGGGCTTCAGCCCCTCGCTTATAAAATGCTTGAACGGGCAGGACGCGAATTTCTCCAGCCGCGATACGCTCAGGTTTTCGCTGTAGAGGCGCTGGGCTTCCGCGGGAGTGATGCTTTCGCTTTTCGCGGTAAAGCGGGCGGCGGCTTCCAATTGTCCGGTCTGCCCCATGGCTTTCAGCGCGGCAAGCGTGCTCAGCTGTGTCTCATCCGGCTTTTCGGCCCTGCAGCGGGAGGACAGGTAGCTCAGCGCGCCCGCGGGTGCGGACAAAAGCAGGTCTTCCAGCGCCTTGTCTTCCCTGACGCCGCCCTCCACCGTAAAACCTTCAAACGCGCGCTTAAGTTCGCTTATCACGTGCCCGTGGGTGTTGGCGCTCCCGTTCATGCCGGAAGACGGATACGTGATATACACCTCTTCCGTTGCCGAAAGCAGCGCGTCCTTCACGTACATGCGGCGGGTGCGGCTGAGATCCAGGGGATCGGGGGCAATATACCTGCCGGAGAGCTCTTCGATCTCTGCCCTCTCCATGCGGTTGAACACGCCGTCCCCGCTGTCCCCCGCGTCGGAGGTCTGCCCCATCAAAAACAGCGCTTTCACACGGCGCATGCCGAGCCTCTGGCATGAAGTGACGCTGACCGCGTCCCTGCTCTGGGGCAGGCTTTTCATCACCACGGCGTTAAGCGCCCTGGACGTAAGCTCCTGCAGCTCCTTAAAGCCCAGCGCGCCTTCGCCCAGCACCGCGCTCATCTGGTCAAAACTGTCTATTAAGAAGTTGGAGAACCTTATATCCATCTCCGCCTGAGCCGGCAGACCCAGCTCCAGCAGCTTTTGACGGTAGTTTTCCGCCTTTTCAAAGCAGTTCCGGTTAGTGAGATATTCGAATATCGCCTTAAGCTGCCCGTCCAGCGTCTTTTCGGCGCGCAGGGCCTCTTTAAGCTCGAGTATGGGCGCCATCAGCTTTACGCGTATCGGCTCCGCAGCATCGATCATTGTTTTGTCGCCCCGGGTGAAGGGACGCGACAGCGCGCTCATGCGCAGCCTGAGCACAGCCATATAACTGCTCAGCTTCTCGATCTCCCCGCGCTCGAGCCCCGTGAAGCCGGTCTCGCACAGCTCGGACAGGTTTTCCGCCTTGCCCACTATTATCTTGAGCGTCTCGTTCAAAAACGCGGGCAGCGGGCCCGTGACGGCGCTTCTGCCGTTCTGGATAAAATAATTAATGCCGTACCTGCCGAAAGCCGTCTCGACGGCGTCTCTGTAGGCGTTCTCGTCCTCCAGCGCCACGGTGACATCCGAAAAGCGCCAGCCCCGCGTCCTGACCAGTTCCCTTATGGCGGCGGCTGTGTACTCGGCTTCCTCCATGGGGTTCAGAAGCATGCGGGCGTGCACGCCCTCCGGGGCGGGCGGCTTCTCCTTCTGCCCGTATTTATACAGACGCGAAAGCGCGCGCGTGAGCGGATTCGGTTCCTCTTCCGGATCGGACTGCGCCCTTTTGAAAGGCACGCCCACTTTTTCAAGTTCATTCGTGAGCCGCTTTATCGCCTTGACCAGAGGGTCGTATATCGTTCCCGCTTCCCCTTCTGCTGGCAAAGGCAAAAGCACGTCCACGTTTCTGAGCCGCCTGCCAAGTCCCGCGATAAGCCGGTTGACCGGGGCGGTGGTTATGTCAAAGCCGTACACCACGGCGGAAGCGCCGCCGAAAGAGGCTACATCGCCTATGCGGCTCACCGCCTCCGCGGCTTCGTCCTCCAGGTCGTGTACCCTGTTTCCCAGATATTCCCGGTACCAGCCCGCCAGCAGCCGTATATCGCTTAGCTTCGCCCGGGTGGCCTGCAGTTTCGCGTTTTCCGCCAGGGTTTCCAGAGCCTCCGGGTCCAGCCCCGCCTGCTTGAGCAGCGTCAATTCGTTTATCAGCCCGTCCTCGCAGCCCGCCGCTTTTGTGGCGGATCTGTAGTATTCGAGCTCCCCGGAATGCTTTCTGAGCAGGTAGCTTATGAGTATGGCCTTGCCTTTTTCGTCTATCTGCTTTATTGGGGAATGGCCCGCCTCTTCGAATATGCGGCTCATCAGCCGTTTGGGAGACATGACCGACAGGCGGAAGGAACCGTTTATCCCCAGCGCGTCCATCAGTTCCAGCTCCGTCTCCAGGGTGAGCTGGTCGGGCACGAGCACTATGACCTCCCCCTCATTAAGGGCAGGTCTCACGAGCTTTATGAGCTCACGCGGCAGAAGCCTTCTGGCAGCGGTATGGATAGTAAGCATTTATTCTCTTCCCAGCAGCATGCACCTGATCTTGGCCCCGTCGGACAGCCTGTCCGCCATGCCGGCGAACTCGTTTCCCACGTACAGCCGGGCGACACTGTCCGGCGCGGCGTCGGACGAAAGGATGTCCTGTTCCGTAAGCACGGCACCGTTGAGCACCTTATCCCGCGCGGCAGGATCCAGCCGCACCGCGGGGTAAGCGTCCAGCAGGCAGTCCATGGGTCTTATAAACTCCTCAATATTCTGCAGTTCGTCCAGCGTTTGGGCGTCATCCAGCGTGAACGCCCCGGACGCGGTGCGAAGCAGGAACGACATATGTCCGGGGCAGCCCAGTTTCCCGGCGATGTCCCGCATGAGCGAACGGATATAGACTCCCTTGCGGCAGACGATCTTTATCAGATACCTGTCCGGCGAAGTCTGCCCCATAAACGTGAGCGCGTCTATCCTGACCTGCCTCGCGGGTATGTCTATGTCTTCCCCGCGCCGCGCCTTTTTATACAGCGCCTCGCCTCCGCGCTTTATGGCGGAGTAAGCGGGCGGCACCTGCATTATGTCGCCCACGAAGCCTTCCAGCACACTTTCCACTTCGCCTTGGCGCACTTGGACCCGGCAGCTGTCGGTTATCCTGCCGCTCGCGTCGCAGGTGTCGGTAGCAATGCCCAGCGTCAGCTCGCCTATGTACTCCTTGCGCTTGTCCACTATATAGTCAAACAGGCGGGTAGCCCTGCCCACGCATATGGGCAGCACTCCCGCCGCATCTGGATCGAGCGTGCCTCCGTGTCCCACCGCCGTGCCCCGGGGCAGCAGCCGCTTTATACGGCTCACCGCATCCTGGGACGTCATGCCCGGGGGCTTAAGCAGGTTTATGAATCCGTTCAAGCGTTAACGTACCTTTCCGCCTCGTCCATTACCTTTTTGAATACGTCGTCTATATTCTCGCCTGGGAAGCGCGCGCCGCTGGCGGCGATGTGTCCCCCGCCGCCGAACTTCTGCGCCAGCACGGACACGTCCGCGCCGTTCGCGCCCCTGAAGCTCACCCGGGTCTCCCCCGGACGCTCCTCGGCCAGAATGCCCACGTACACTCCCTGGATCTCGTTCATGTAGTTCACCAGCGAATGCGCTTCGGGCAGGCTCGCTCCCGCTTTGTCAAACATTTCCTTGGTGAGCTTTAATCCCGCGACCTTGCCGCTGGGGCTCATCACGAAATCGGTCAGCGCCAAGCCTATCAGCCTGGTTTTTCCGGGAGTGCGGCTCCTGTACAGCAGGCGGGTCAGCTTTTCGGCTTCCGCTCCGGCTTCCAGGCATTTTGCCGCCATGATCAGCGTCTGCGGAGAGGTGTCCGCGAATGAGAAATTGCCGCTGTCGGTGGAGATGGCTGTATACAGCTGCTCGGCGACGGGCTTGGTCAGTCTGACGCCCAGCTCTTCCGCCAGTTTGACTATTATTTCCCCCGTGGAAGCCGCGTCCGCTTCCAGGTACGTCACGTCCCCAAAGCCCGTATTCGTGGCGTGATGGTCGATCACCGCCTGTCTTTTGCAGGCGTTAAACAGGTTTTCGCTTTTGCCCATGCGGTGTGCGTCGGAGATGTCGACGCCTATGGCGCACAGGGGCGTGAAGGGCAGGGCTTTTTCCTCGTTGGTGAATTCGGCCGAGTTCGCCAAAAAGCGGTAGGCGGGCTCCACCTCGTCGTCGCACACGGGAAACGCGCGCTTGCCCATGCTGCGCAGTATGCCCACCAGACCCAGGGCGCTGCCGTAAGCGTCGCCGTCGGGCTTAAAGTGGGTTATCACCGCGAAATCATCGTTTTCGTTTATGAAACCGGCTATATCCTTAAGCGTTCCCAGCATCCTCGTCCTCCCGAATGAGGTGTTTTTCCTCTTCCCTGCGCAGTATGTCGCCGATATGCTGGGCATACTCCATGTTTTTGTCTTCCTCAAATATGATCTCCGGAGTGTAGCGCAGGTCTACCTTCTGGCCCAGTTCCCTCCTGATGAAGCCCGCGGCGTTTTTCAGCGCCTTTATGAGCTCCGGGCGGTATTCGTCCTCCAGCACGCTCACCCGTGCCTTGCAGTAGCGCAGGTCACGGGTCACCTCGCAGCGGGTCACCGACCAGGTGCCCCTTACCCGCGGGTCCTTTACGCTGTGGTTTATTATTTCGGTCAGCGCGTGCCTGACTTCTTCGCATATGCGTTCCGTTCTGTCAAATGCCATGTATAACCTCTTAAAAAAGCCGGACATGCCGGCTTATGTATTGTGAAAACTGCTCCCTGAAAACTACGCGCTGACCTCTTCCATGGTGAAGCACTCCATCTCGTCCCCCACCTTCACGTCGTTGTAGTTCTCTATGCCGATACCGCACTCATAGCCGGTAGCGACCTCGCGCACGTCGTCCTTGAAGCGCTTGAGGGAGTCGATCTTGCCCTCGTGGATGACCACGTTGTCCCTGAGCAGGCGGATCTGCGCGTTGCGCTGGATCTTGCCGTCGGTGACGTAGCAGCCCGCCACGGTGCCCACGCCGGAGACCTTGAAGGTCTGCCTGACCTGGCAGCGGCCCAGCACGTTCTCCTTGAACTTGGGCGCCAGCATGCCCTTCATGGCGGCCTCCACGTCCTCTATGGCGTTGTAGATGACCCTGTACAGGCGGATGTCGACTTTTTCCTTGAGCGCGATATCCCGGACCGCGTTGTCGTGACGGACGTTAAAGCCGATGATGATGGCGTTGGACGCGCTGGCCAGCATAACGTCGGTCTCGGTTATGGCGCCTACGCCGCCGTGTATGCAGCGCACCTTGACTTCGTCGTTGGAGAGTTTTTCCAGAGAGGAGGTGACCGCCTCCACGCTGCCCATGACGTCGGCCTTGATGATAAGGTTGAGTTCCTTCATCTGGCCCTCGCTGATCTGGTTGAACAGGTCGTCCAGCGTAGCCTTGCTCTGGGCCTTTATGAGGGCGGCGCGCGCCTTGTCGCGGCGCTCCTCGGCCACCTTACGACTCAGGCTGTCGTCGTCCACGGCGGAGATGATGTCGCCCGCCTCGGGCACGTCGTTAAAGCCGATGACTTCCACAGGATCGCTGGGCAGCGCGGCCTTGACTCTTTCGCCCTTGTCGTTCACCATGGCCCTGACGCGTCCGTAGGACATGCCCGCGACGATGGTGTCGCCCACTTTCAGGGTGCCGTTCTTGATAAGCACGGTAGCCACGGGACCGCGGCCCTTGTCCAGCCGGGCTTCGATGATGATGCCTCTCGCCTTGCGGTTGGGATTGGCGCGGTAGTCCTGTACTTCCGCCACCAGCAGCACCATTTCCAGCAGCTGGTCGATGCCCTGGCCGGTCTTGGCAGAAACGGGCACCATGATGGTGTCGCCGCCCCACTCCTCGCACAGCAGGTCGTACTTGGTCAGTTCCTGGCGGATGCGCTCCACGTCGGCGGTGGGCTTGTCTATCTTGTTTATGGCCACGATAGTCTGCACTCCGGCAGCCTTTGCGTGGTTGATAGCCTCTATGGTCTGGGGCATGACGCCGTCGTCGGCAGCGACCACCAGTATGGCGATATCGGTAGCCTGGGCGCCGCGGGCACGCATGGCGGTGAACGCTTCGTGGCCGGGAGTATCCAGGAAGGTGATCTTTTTGCCGTTGAGTTCCACGGTGTAAGCGCCGATGTGCTGGGTTATGCCGCCCGCCTCGCCCGCGGTGACGCGGGTGTTGCGGATGTAGTCCAGCAGGCTGGTCTTGCCGTGGTCGACGTGGCCCATGACGGTGACCACGGGAGGCCTGGGCAGCAGCTTGTCTTCGCTGTCCTCCACCTCTTCCGCTTCCAGCGCGCTTTCGGCGGTCTCCGCGGGCTTGTACTCCAGCTCGATGCCGTAGTCGGAGCAGATGAGCTGGGCGGTATCGTAGTCTATCTCGTTGTTGATGGTGGCCATTATGCCCAGCATCAGCAGCTTCTTTATAAGCTCGTTTACGCTCTTTCCGATCTTCTCGGACAGGTCCTTGACGGTTATGAGCTCGGTGGTCATGACCGCGTGATCGATCTTGACCGGTTCCGGACGGGGAGCCGCAATGGGCGCCTGCTTGCGCTTGCGCTTTACGTTACGCTCATACTCGTCGTCCATGTTCATCTGAGGCGCGGCCTGACGGCTCACCTGACGCTTGTTCTTGACGGTATTGTGCTCGGGATCATTCTGGCGCACATACTGGTTTTTCTTGGGATCGTAATTGCTGACGCGTTCCTTTTTCTCAACAGGCGGCAGCATGTCGGCTGCGGAAGGCTTTTTCGGTCCGAATCCGCCGGGACGCTGAGCGGGTGCTCCCTGCTGGGGACGGTTGAAGCCCGGCCGCTGCATGGACTGCTGTCCCGCCTGGCCAGGCACCGCGGGTCTGCCGTAAGGCCGGGTAAGCCCGCCCGCCTGTCCCTGCTGGGGACGGGGATTCTGCCCGAAAGGCGCTCTCTGGCCCGGCTGGCTCGGCTGGGGACGGGGGCCCTGCCCGTAAGGCGCTCTCTGGCCCGGCTGGGCAGGATTTGCGCCGAAAGCGGGACGGGGACGCACCTGTCCGTCCGCGGGACGCTGGGGGCGTTCCTGGGGCGCGGTCTGGGGTCTCGCACTTGTCTGGGGCTTCGGAGGTTCGGCCTGGACCGGTTTGACTTCCTGAACAGGCTCCTGAACCGGCGCAGGCTCCTCTGCGGGCGCGTTCTTCGCAGCGTTTATCGCGTTGACCGCCGCGTCGAACCTGTCCTTGAATTCCCTGCGGTTCTGCTCCTCCATTTCGGCACGCTTGGCTCTCAACAGCTCATCGTTCCGGGCGCGCAGCGAACCCATCAGCCCTCTGAGCTGCTCCCTTGAATTATTTAACTGTTTGATTAGCTCCTGAGCGCCAAGGCTCACGTCTTTGGCTGTAACTTTCGCCATTATTCAGACTGTACCCCCCGTATGTTACTCTTCGTTCAATAATTCGTATATCCTGCGCCCGAACCCCTCATCGGTGACCAGGGCGCACATCCTGAAATCTCCCAGGCTGTCGGACAGTTCGCCCGGCCTGAGCCTGAAATATGCAATGCCGTGTTTTTCGGCCAGCGGGACCAGCTGCTTTTCCGTTTCCGGGCTTATCTCCCCGTCCAGCAGCAGCAGTTTGCCCTCTCCAGCCTTAAGCGACGCTTCCACCTGGGAAAAGCCGCTTGTAAGGGCCCTGGCGCGCCGGGCAAGCCCCAGCATCCCAAGACCGCGCTCGTACTTCGTCACGCTTCGCCGTCCCTTATGAGCTGTGCAAACTCGCTTTCGAGGCTGTCGTACACTTCGGCAGAGATCGGGCTTTCCAGCTTCCTTTCCAGCCCCCGGCTTTTGCGGGCCTTCTTAAGGCACTCGCTGTCCAGGCACACATACGCGCCTCTGCCCGGTTTTTTGCCCTTAAGGTCGATGGAGATCTCGCCTTCCGGGGAGCGCACTATGCGGCGCAGCTCCTTTTTGGGCTTCATCTCGTGGCAGCCCACGCACATGCGCATGGGGATCTTTTTAGTTGCCGGCATTCTCGTCCTCTTCGTAGTTGTCGGGCTGGGACTGGCTTATCGCCTCGGCTTCCTGCTGGGCCTGGGACGCGCTCTTGATGTCTATCTTCCAGCCGGTCAGTTTGGCGGCCAGGCGCACGTTCTGCCCTTCCTTGCCGATAGCCAGGGACAGCTGGTTGTCGGGCACCGTGACATAGGCGATCTTCTCCTTGCCGGGGATGTACACTTCGTTCACCCGGGCGGGAGACAGCGCCGCGGCGATGTATTCCTGCGGGTCGCTGGACCACTTGATTATGTCTATCTTCTCGGTCTTGAGCTCGTTTGTGACGTTCTCGACCCTCATGCCCCTGGGACCTACGCAGGCGCCCACGGGATCGATGTCGCGGTTGGCGCTGAACACGGCCATCTTGGTGCGGCTGCCGGCTTCGCGGGCGATGGACTTGATCAGCACCTCGCCGCTGCGGATCTCGGGCACCTCGACTTCGAACAGGCGCTTTACCAGCCCCGTATGGGTGCGGCTGACCATCACCTGGGGACCCTTGGCGCTTTTGTTGACTTCCAGCACGTACACCTTCAGGCGGTCGCCCACGCGCACGGTCTCGCCGGGCATCAGCTGATTGAGCTCCAGCACGCCCTCGGTGCGGCCGAGTTCCACGTACGCCCTGTCGGGCTCGATTATCTTGACTATGGCGGTCAGGATCTCGTTTTCCTTTTCGGAATACTCCTCATACACCGCGCCCCTCTCGGCTTCCCTTATGGACTGCACAATCACCTGCTTGGCAGACTGCGCGGCTATGCGGCCGAAGGAATCAATGTTGGCGGGCACCTCGATAAGGTCGCCCAGGTCGTAGTCGGTAAGCTCCGGGAACTTGCTCCTGACCTCTTCCAAGGAGATCTCCACCGCGGGCTCAGTGACTTCGCTCACGATCGTCTTGCGGGCGAACACCTCTATGGTGCCGGTAGTGCGGTTCACGGTAGCGGTGACGTTGTCCTGTTTGCCGTATTCCTTTTTATAGGCGCTCACCATGGCCGCCTCGATTTTGGTAAACAGCACTTCGCGGCTTATGTTCTTCGCCTTGCACAGCTCGTCTATTGCGAGTATCAGCTCGGAAGTCTCATTCACAGGCTGGGTTTTGGATTTCTTAGCCATTTTTTCCTCCAATTAAACTAAATCCTGACTGTTCTCCAGTTCTTGTTCCACGTCGATGTAGGGGCGTATGAGCGCGAGCTTTTTGAGTTCGAAGCTCTTTATATCGCCGGCGCAGTCCACCTGCACGCTGTTTTCGTCGTACGCGCACAGCGTGCCCACGAACTGCTTCACGCCGTCCACGGGGGCAAACAGCTTGACTTCCACCTCGCTGCCCAGCGCTTTTTCAAAGTCTCCGGGCTTCTTGAGCGGACGGTCCGCCCCGGGGGAAGACACCTCCATGTAGTCATAATCGATGGCGTCCGTCAGCGGGCGCACACGCTTATGGAAGGCCTCGATATCGTCGATATTGATCCCGCCTTCCTTGTCCATATAAATACGCAAACATCTGCCGGAGGGTTCCTTAACAAGCTCCAAGTCCACGAACTCGAGCCCTGTTTCCTCCGCCAGCTTCACGCAGGCAGCTTCAAGCGTTGCTAGACTGCTTGATTTATTTGGCAAATTTTCCTCCCTGACCGGGGTCCAAACTTGAGCCGCGCCCTGAAGACGCGGCCTCGCTGTCGAAACAGCACACTGTTTATTATACCACCCGCGGCGTTCTGTTTCAACCTTTTCGGCGCCAAAAGCCGCAGATTACGGATTAATCTTTGGTAAACAATGGGATATAACGGTTTTTTCGCGCGCAGCGCAAAGATAAAACCTTCCGTAAAAAACTCGCTTCCGTATTGATAACAGCCGCGCATTATGGTAGACTACCTTTTGATGCATTTGACCCGTCAAGCCGCGCTTTTGCGCTCTCCCGCCCTTGGGGCACACTACTGCCATGATAACGCGAGACAAGTCGTTTTACAGAACATATTTCAGCCTGCTTTTGTTCGTGGCGGCGCAGAATCTGCTGTCCTATTCCGTATCCCTGCTGGACAACGTGATGCTTGCCCGCTACTCCTCAACCGCCCTTAACGGCGCCTCCCTGGCAAACCAGATCCAGTTCCTGCTGCAGATGGTGGTCACCGCGGCGGGAGAAGGCGTGGCGGTCATATCCAGCCAGTACTGGGGCGCGAAAAAGCTAAGGCCCATATATCCCGTGTTTACCGCAGGCCTGCTGACCGCGCTCACCCTGGGCTTCGTGTTTTCCGCCTCGGTAAGCGCGTTCCCCGGCGGCATACTCTCCCTGCTTGCGCGCGATACCGATATCATAAACGCGGGCTGCGAGTATCTGGACATCATCCGCTTCACCTACCCCGTGTGGTGCCTGACCACCGTGCTGCTCGCCACACAGAGGAGCGTGGAGAACGCCAGGATCGGCTTTATCGTTACGCTGATGAGCCTGTTTCTGAACCTGCTGCTCAACTACTGCCTGATATTCGGCCATCTGGGCTTTCCGGAGCTGGGCATCCGCGGCGCAGCCTGGGCCACCCTCGCCGCCCGCCTGTTCGAACTGGCGGTCGCGCTGATATACAGCCTCAAAATAGACAAAAAGCTGCGCCTGACTCCGAAAAACGCCATTAAATTCGACAGCGCGCTGTGGAAGGACTACTTCCGCCATGCCACGCCCATAATGCTGGGCGGCGCCAGCTGGGGCATCGCGATGTTCATACAGACCTCCATAATCGGCCATATGGGCGGAGACGTGATAAGCGCCAACTCCCTGGCGCTCAGCCTGTTCTCGGTCATAAGCGTGTTCGCTTACGGCGGCGGCAGCGCGGCGGGCGTCATAACCGGCAAGGTGGTGGGCTCGGGCGACCTGAGCCGCCTTAAGGAATACGTGGTCACCATGCAACTGCTGTTTCTGGCCACCGGACTCGTTACGGGGCTCACGATATTCCTGGTCAGGGGCCCCGTCATCCGCCTGTATAATCTGGAAAGCCCCGAGGCGGTCAGGTACGCCGGGCAGTTCGTGCTGGTCCTATCCATAACTTCCGTGGGCACCAGCTACCAGGCGCCCTGCCTTACGGGCATAGTCCGCGGCGGCGGCAACACCCGCTTCGTGTTCCTGAACGACCTGGTGTTCCAGTGGGGCGTGGTGCTCTCCTTCGTGCTCATGGCGGCGTACTGGTGGAAGCTCCACCCGGTGTGGGTGTTCTTCATCCTCAAAAGCGACCAGCTTATCAAGTGCACCGTGGCGGTGTTCGTGGTGAACCGCTACAGGTGGATAAGGGTGCTTACCAACAAGGAGAAAATGAATGGGCAGGTATGACGGCTATCTTATCCTGGCGGACTACGACGGCACACTGGCTGACAGAAGCGGGCAGGTCTCGCCGGAGAACGTGGAAGCAATAAAGCAGTTTCAGCGTGAGGGCGGCTTTTTTACCATCGCCTCCGGCAGAAGCCCGGATTTTATCCGGAACGTGGCGGAAAAAGTGCCCCTTAACGCCCCCGTCATCGCTCTGAACGGTGGCGCGATCGTCGACCCGGAGAGTTTCGAAGTCATCGAGCGGATCGGCGGAAACGATGAATTCGTCAGGGATTACCTGTCCCTCATCGACCCCGAAATAAGCTTCGAGACCCACCTGTGGCATTCATCCTGCGTGAATGCCGTATGGAAGAAGGGCGAAGGCGACCCCGAAAGCTCCGTAAGGGGCTGGGAGCCTCCGGTGTATAAAGCCATATTCGTAGAGTACACCCCCGAACTCGCCCTGGAGCTTAAAGACCGGGCCAAAGCCAGGTTCGGGGACAAGTACCTGATCGAGCGCTCCTGGCCTGTAGGTCTTGAAATGCTGCCCGCTTTCAGCGGCAAGGGCAACGCGGCCAAACTCGTGAAACGGCTTATGGGAGGGCGGGTGCACACCCTGATAGGCATGGGCGACTACGAAAACGACGTGTCCCTTTTAAGCGCGGCGGACATAGGCGTCGCGGTGGGCAACGCTCTGGAAAACGTTAAGCAGGCCGCGGACAAGATCACCGTGCCCAATCACGAGCACGCCGTCAGGCAGGTCATACTGGAGCTTTTGGCCTGAAGCGGGTCTGCGTTTACAGAACACAAGCCTCCGGGGCAGCGCTCCCGGAGGCTTGTTCTATCATGCAGCGGCTTTTCAGCTTCTTCTCTGTCTTTTGAACACGAATTTGCGCTGGATGGGGAAGTTCACGAAGAACATTATGGTCTCGGTCATGGGCTTGGCCAGCCAGTCCGGCACGAAACACACTTCCATAAAGAACTTGAGCACGAACGTGTCCAGGCAGAATATGAACAGCGCCAGTATCGCGTATTTGATGGCGGCCTTCCAGATCTTCTCCTTGCTGTTGAACACCACGCGGTGGTTCACAAAGAAGTTCGCACAGGAAGACACGATCCTGGCAAAGGCGTTGGCGGCCTCCTTCGGTCCCAGATGCAGTTTGCCTATATCGACCCCCGGCAGGAACCAGCCGAGCGCCCTGAACACCCGGTGAAGTATAAGGAACACCAGATAGTCCAGCAAAAACGCCAGGAAACTGGAAGCTGCGAACTTGAGGATGCTCTTGTATATGCGCAGGGAGTCCTTGAGGGGATTGAAGTGGCTGGACTTGTTTTCCTCCAGGTACACCGTTGCGATGGTGATCTCCTTGATGGGCATGTCCTCTTCCGAGGCTTTGAGCAGCATGTTCATCTCGTACTCGTACCTGTCGCCCTTCACGTCCATGAACAGCTTCATGCCCGGGCGGTCAAAGCCCCTCAGACCCGTCTGGGTGTCGTATACGGCTGCCCCGCTGGCCAGGCGGAACACCAGGCGCGTGCAGGCGTTGCCGAAGCGGGAACGGAAAGGCACGTTGCTTTCGTCGAACCTGCGTCCGCCAAGCACCAGCGCTCCGGGGCACTCCTGGCTCTTGGCTATGACCTTTTCTATGTCCTCGTAGCGGTGCTGACCGTCCGCGTCGGCGGTCACCAGGCGCTCGCACTCGGGCATGTTTTCGTAAATATATCTTATCCCCGTTTTGAGCGCGTAGCCCTTGCCGTGGTTCTCCCCGTAGCCCAGGCGCACCACCCGGGGATCGAGGCCTTCAAAAATATGTTTATACGCTTCGCCGCTGCCATCGTCCACCACCACGACCTGTACATTCGGATGCGACAAAAGTTTTTCGCACAGCTCTATCAGTTTTTCGTCCGGCTTGTACGCGGGGATCAGTATCGCGTTCATTTTGCCTCCAGCAGATCTTGTTTTCTCGTTTTTACATGCGGAACAACTCGACCCGGCTCTCGCCCCCGTCGAATTCCCTCACGCTCACCTTTATGCGCTCCGTCAGCGCGGTGGGCACGTTTTTGCCCACGTAGTCCGCGCGTATGGGCAGCTCCCGGTGTCCCCTGTCCACCATCACCGCCAGCTGTATGCGGGCGGCGCGGCCTATGTCCATAAGCGCGTCCATGCCCGCACGGGCGGTGCGGCCGGTGAACAGCACGTCGTCCACCATCACCACCGTCTTGCCCACGATGTCGAATGGCACGTTGGTTGCGTTCAGCGTGGGCTGCGGGGTTATCCTGCTTAAGTCGTCCCGGTAAAATGTGATGTCCAGTTCGCCCACGGGCGGAAGCACGCCCTCCACGGAGTTGATAAGCGCGCTCAAGCGCTGGGCCAGCGGCACGCCCCGGGAGCGTATCCCCACCAGCACCACGTCCTCCGCGCCGCCGTTGCGCTCGATTATTTCGTGCGCCAGGCGGGTCAGGGTGCGGTCAAAGGTCTTTTCATCCATCAGCAGGGTAGACATCTGTTCACCTTCGGTCTGTTATTCGCTCAAAAACGGGCGGAATGCCTCCGCCCGCGTCGTGATCGCATGTCAGGTATCAGCCTACCGTGAGTTCCCACTCCATGGGGCAGAGGAAGAAGCCCACGTACATGTAGGTGGTCCCGTCCTGAGTGTAGATGCTCACTTCGGTGCCCGCAGGGAAACCGCACATGGTGCCCACCTGGGCGATGCCGTCCTCAAGCTGCTGTTCGGTCATTCCGCCCAGGCTGTAAAGGGGAGACAGCAGGTTCGTGGTCTCATCTGCGACGTTGTTTATGACGTCAATGCCGAGTTCGCCGAACTCGCTCTGGTTCAGCGCGAAGCCCGCGCACACCATCGCCGCGCCCAGGTTCTCTCCCGCCTTCTGGGCCTGGTCGGCCTGCTTGTCCAGATCAAGGAACAGATCCGCTTCAAAAGCGAACAGACCGTCCGCATCCTCGTGCAGGATAATGGTGCACAGCTCGTCCGTGGACCAGCCGATATGCTTGTTGTAGCCTGCCTCGGTATTCGGCTCGTTGGACCACTCAAATTCGTAATTCATCGAGCTGGCCATAGTGTTGAACTGTGCGATGAAAGAGGCAACGTCGGTTTTGAAAGCCGTATTCCCGTTCAGGACCACTTCGTCGGCAACGGCAAAGGCGGGCACCAGCAGCATCACGGCTATCATCAGCGCTATAAACTTCTTCACGGCAAAAATCTCCTTATACAATGATACATTGATTATACCATCCAAACGCTCTGCAGTCAAGCGCATTTGTTACGTTTTCAGGCAGCGGGCCTTTATTGTTGCCTAAACGCGCCGCAAGTGGTATAATCCTATCCAGATAACAGAATTGGAGACTTTATGTACTACGCGATAGTGGACCTGGAATGGAACCAGTACCATAACCCCATGTGGACGCCCTCGAGCCGCCAGGGCGTGATAATGCACGAGGAGATCATACAGATCGGCGCGGTCAAGACCGACAAGGACATGACCCCCGTGGACAGCTTTAACCTGTACGTGCGCCTGGGCGGCCGCAGACGGCTGGACAGATACGTCAAAAAGCTCACCGGCATAAGCGAAAGCGACATCGCTTCCGGCGAGGACTTCCCCGTCGCGGCGCAGGAGTTCGCCGCCTGGCTCAAGGACGTGGACGCGGTATTCTCCTGGGGTCCCGACGACAGGCGCGTATTTTTGAACAACCTGGCGTTCCACGGGCTCAATCCCCCCTCCTGCGCCTGGTACGACGCCCAGAAGATATACGCCGCCCAGCATCCCGATCACGGTCCCCTGGCGCTCAAGCACACGGCGGAAGAGGCCTGCTTGCGGGTGAACCTGTCCCTGCACGACGCCATGAACGACGCCGCCGTGACCGCCATGTGCCTTAAGACCGTGGACATGGAAAAGGGCATCTCGGAGCTGGAAGCGCCTTCTTACTCCCCCACCAGCGGCATGCCCAAGCCCCTGTCCACCGCACGCACCCACAGGCATCCCTCCCAGAGGGAAGCCTGGGAAGAAGCCTGCGCCTCCCTTATGAACTGCCCGAAGTGCATGAGCCCGCTGATGTGGGAAGAGGGCGAAAAGGGCAATATAGACCGCTGGTACAAGCTGGCGAGCTGCGTGTCCCACGGCCGTTTCCTGGTGCGCGGGGAATTCATGGGCATCAAGTTCAAGGTGCTCAAGCTCTCGTTTTTCGAGGCAACGCCCGAAGCCATCGCCATGGCGGACAAGGAGCTGGCGCCCGCCACTCCCCGCAAGCGCAGCCGCAGGCGCAAGAAGAAGCCTGTGGACACCGTGCCGGTGCTCACGGGCGAGGAGCTGTTCTCCAAAGCCCTGACCTTTGCCATGGAGCACCACGCGGGTCAGACGCTGGAGCCCGGTCAGGCGCCCTATATGACCCACCTTATGGAGGTCTGTCAGATCGCCTCCACCATGACGGACGACTATGCGCTTTTGTCCGCCGCCTTGCTGCACGACACGCTGGCCAAATGCCCGGAAGTCACTCCCGATGTTTTAAGGAGCGAGTTCAACGACCACGTGGCGGACCTGGTTGAAAATTCCGCCTCCTCCGACGACGAGGAAAGCCTGACGCTGCGCCTGTCCGACGCGCTGTCCGGCTTAAGGGCGCTGAGCTATACCAGAGAAAAACTGAAAGACGCATTCGCCGACACGCTGGGCAGGAACGAACTCAAGGCCGCAAAAGCCGGTTACCGGCAGCTGATAAAGGACTGCAAACCGCTTTCCGACACCGGCGCGTACAAAGAAGCCGCCCGCCTGGCCTCCTCCGTGTTCACGGGGCTCAAGCTGTAGCCCCCATACATACGCCAGCGTATATACAGCCTTGATATGTTAAATAATTCCGAAATATGGACAAACATATTTTTCGGTGCTATAATATTAAGGCTGTATGTGCGCCAACGTAGCTCAGTCGGTAGAGCAGCGGTTTCGTAAACCGCAGGTCAGGGGTTCGAGTCCCCTCGTTGGCTCTCGTCAGAACGAGGTGTAGCGCAGTTTGGTAGCGCGTTTGGTTCGGGACCAAAAGGTCGCAGGTTCAAATCCTGTCACCTCGATACACAAAAACAGGGCAAAAACCGCTAAAAATAAGCGATTTTCGCCCTGTTTTTTACTTTATCCGGGATGCCCGGTTTTGTGTTTTTGTTCGTTTTGTATCGTTTTGTTCGCTTAGATGGATGTCAAATGGATGTCAGCCCACAACATAGGAGCCCATGCAATACACCCACCAGCCGGAGCCTACCTGAACACCTGTCTGATTGCGGACTCTTATAATGCCGCTGGCGTTGATGCCAATATACCCGCCCGGGGTTTGGCTGTAGGAGGATATGAACGACTCCGCAGCGGGCCGGAACTGTTCCGGGATCGCGGTGCTGACGTTTTGCCAGGTGGAGCTGTTGATATTTACCTTGCTGGTCACGGCAATGCGTACATGGACGATATCGCCGATGCGCCGCGCCTCACAGTAGCTGTCACGGACGGACACTTTGGAGGTGTCTATATACGATGACAGGTCCACCCAACCCGTGTCGTATGCCTTGCCGTTCAGCTTGCTTATGCTCGCCAGTTCCGCCGGGTAGGCCACCTGGAACAGCGGCTCCGCCAGCGTGCCGGTGCTTCTCATCCCCACGGCTACGCCCGTCTTCTCGATATTGAATATGGCGCCCGCCTTGGGGATGATTATGCCGTCGTAGACTGCGGAAGTGAAGCCGTCCGAGAGCGTGAGCGTGACCGCCCAGTCGCTGGTGGCGGAGAGTGTTGCGTCAAACACGCTGCGATCCTGGTTAAGGCTGATGGTCTGCCCATCCGTGCCCGTCATGATCGTGCGGGTGTAGGTGTTGGTGCCGTTGGTGGCGGACATCACCAGGGTCCAGGCGTTCTGCCCGTTCACCGGGGACACGCCGCCCGCCAGCGTAACGCGGATGTCCACGCCGCCGTCGTCCGGGTAGTATACGGGGTTGCCGCCCGTGTCCACGCCCGTGGAATACCTTTCCGCCTCAAAGCTCGTCAGGTAAGGCGGTGCCCATGCTGTGACTGAGATCGTGCCGGAAAGCGTGCCCGTCACGCCGTAGCTGTCCGTGACTTCCAGTTCCCAGGAGACGGTACCGGAGGCGGTCACCACGCCAAGGCTGAAAGTGCTGCCGCTGGTGTTGAACACGTAGCCGCCGAACGTCAGGGTCATGGACATGATCGCGTTGTTTTCGTCCGGACCCGTGTCCAGGGTGACGGTGGGCGTGGCGGTCAGCTCCGACTGGTTCTGTACATACACGCCATAGTCCCCGTACACGCCTTCCGTATCGGTGAAGGCCAGGGACAGCGTGGGAGCGTTCCTCTCCCTCACCAGCTTGAGCGCGGTAGACACATCTCCCGTGGTGGCGGTGCCGTCCTCTCCCTGATAGGTGATCAGTATGCTTATGTCCGTGGCCGTGCTTATCCGGCTGGACCACTCGGACGCCTGGACCTCCGGCAGCGTGAAGGTGAAAGTATTGTCCCACGCGCCGCCCTGGGAGGCGGTCTTCGTGACGGTCAGGCTGCCGCTGCCGCCGTTGTTTCCTTCCAGGCTGAAGGTCACGCTGGCCACTGCGTGTTTTGCTGTAAAGCTGATCCTGACCGGCATGGATTCACCCTGGGCCAGGTTGTCTGCGTCCAGGCCGTAATACACGCTGGTGTTGTCTGAGGCCGTAGCGTAGCCGTGGATCTTGCTGTTGGGCGTGTAGTCCACGGTGATCTTCAGGTTCTTCCATGAGCACGTGGCGTAATGGATGCCGCTGCCTCCGGT
>JAFWUC010000013.1 GCA_017518705.1 Clostridia bacterium | reverse complement strand
GCGCGTTTCTCGGCTGCGACAGTCTTGAATCTATATCGATACCTGAAAGCGTGACGGACATAGGTGACAGTGCGTTTCGGTACTGTGAAGGCTTAACTTCCGTAACTATCCCAGGCAGCGTGACGAGCATAGGCGAAAAGGTGTTTGCCAATTGCGAAAACCTTACTTCGATAACAATACCCGGCAGCGTCATTTCGATAGGCGAAAAGGCGTTTGACATGTATTTTGATCGCAGCGATCAACTCGTGTTCACCGTCGAAGCAGGCTCATACGCTGAAGAATACTGCAAAGACAACGGCTTCACATACCAATACCCCGGTGCGGACCGATAACCCCCTCTCCGCGTCAGCCATAGACCCTGAACAGGACGATATTATGCCGATACACGACCAGAACGCCCGCACGCCCGACCATTCCGGCCACAGGGCGCGGCTGAAGACCGCATACGCCCAGGGCGGGCTTGCCTCCTTCGCGTCCCACGAGGCCATGGAACTGATACTGTATTCCCTGATCCCGCGGCGGGACGTGAACTCCCTTGCCCACGCGCTGACGGACCCGTGCGGCACGCTTTGCGGGGCGCTGGATGCGGACGCGTCCGGTATGGAAGAACGCGGCCTCTCCCCCGCCTGCGCCCGAAAGCTCAAGGCGCTGGCCGCGTGCGTGGACGCGTATCGGGAATGCCGGAAAAACGCGCCCCTTCCCTCCCCGGAAAACGCCCGCGCGCTCACCCGGAAGCTGCGTACCCGCCCCTGCCCCACCGCCCTGTTTTACGGGGAGGACGGGCGCCTGGCCGCGCTGTGCCCCGTGAAGGGAGATTTGACAGGAGCGCTCTCGGAGCTTATAATCAGATATAACACCCCGCTGGTCACGCTGGCTGTGCCGGAGGGCTGCGCCCTGCCCGAAGCGGAACTTTCCCGCGTCAGACGGGCAGCGGAACTGCTGGGCGCAAGGCTGCTGATCGAAATGAATTAGAGATCCATTTCGATCATATGATCGTTTCCGGCGTTTGGTAAGCGCCCGAAACGATCAAGGAACGGGATCTCCTGAAAGCGTCTCCCGGAAGCGTCATTGTGCGCGAGCAGTAGTGAATAACAGCCCAGTGGGCTGTCAGAGCCGTGAGCGGTAGTGAATGGAAGCACAGTGTGCTTCCAGAGCCGCGAACGCCACATGGGTCGCGAGCGTTTCGTCGCCGTGGCAATCCGTAACCCCGCAGGCAAGCGCGGTACGAAGGAATAAGGCGTCATTGCGAGGCCCACGCAGTGGATCGTGGCAATCCGTAACACGCAGGTAAGTACCGTAAATAGGAAGAAAGCGTCATTGCGAGGCTTGCTGTGCAAGCCGTGGCAATCCGTACTCCACTCCTATACCAACAGGAACGGATCGCCACAGCCGCTTACTTTGTTCGCGTCTTCGCGATGACGCACTAACCGAAATGACCTGCATCCCCGCGTCATTGCGAGGAAAGCCCGCAGGGCTTGACGTGGCAATCCGTAACCCCATAGTAAAAAGGAACGGATCGCCACGCTCCCATTCGCGTAAGCTTCTGACAGCTAAAAGCTAATAGCTAAAAGCTCCGTCCCCCGCTCCCAAAATCCTGCAGCAAAAAAGATAAGGATGTCCCGCCATGAAAAAACTCGTCTCCATCCTTCTCGCCCTCGTTCTCCTGCTCTCCCTTTCCGCCCCTGCGGAGGAGACCGTAAACAGCGGAGACTACACCTACCGTCTGCTTCCCGACGGCGCGGCGGAGATAACGGAATACAGAGGCAAAGCCAAATCGCTTGACATACCCTCCCAACTGGACGGGCACACGGTGACGAGCATAGGCGAAAGTGCGTTCGTCTGGTGCAACGCGCTTACCTCGGTGACGATCCCGGAAGGCGTGACGACCATAAGCGATTACGCGTTTTCCAACTGCAGCGGTCTTACCTCGGTGATTATCCCGGACAGTGTGAAGGAAATTGGCGCGAACCCGTTCGAGGGTTGTGAAAAACTGACGGCAATAAAAGTATCTCCCGAGCACGAGTATCTGGCGGTGACAGACGGAGCGCTGGTTTTCAAACCGGACATGCGCCTGTTGTCGTTCCCGATGAACAAACAGGGGGAATACGCGATACCGCAGGGTATCCGCGAGATAGGAGACAGGGCATTTTACAACTGTGACGGTCTTACCTCGGTGACCATACCGGAAAGCGTGACAAGCATAGGCAACGGCGCGTTTTGGGACTGCAGCGGTCTTATCTCGGTGACCATACCGGAAAGCGTGACGAGCATAGGCGCCAGCACATTTTTCTGTTGCAGCAGTCTTACCTCGGTGACGATCCCTGAGGGCGTGACGACTATAGGCGACAGCGCGTTTACCCACTGCAGCAGCCTTACCTCGGTGACGATCCCAAGCAGCGTCACGAGCATAGGCTTCATGGCGTTTTCCCACTGCAGCGGCCTTACCTCGGTGACCATCCCGGAAGGCGTTACAAGCATAGGCGAAGGCGCGTTTGCCGAATGCGCCGATGAGCTTACGCTGACCGTTCAAAGGGATTCCTGCGCGGTCGATTACTGCAGGGAAAACGAGCTGAATTATACCTACCCTGACTCGCTGGACTGGCTGAAGGATTAGACCTGCGCTCGTCTGTCCGCCGGCTCAGCCCCCTCTCCCCCGCATACTACATCCAAAGGAGAAAACCATGAACATCTCGATCGCTATTGACGGACCCTGCGGCGCGGGCAAAAGCTCGGTCGCCCTGGCTGTGGCCGAACGCCTGGGCGGACATTATCTGGACACCGGCGCCATGTACCGCGCGGTGGGCCTGTACATGCTTTCCCTGGGCATAGAGCCTTCCGACGCCGAAAAGGTGCCCGAAGCGATCAAAAACTGCCTGGTGGACGTAAGTTACGACGAAGAGAACCGCCAGCACACGCTGCTCAACGGAAAAGACGTGTCCGGCGAGATCCGCACTCCCGAGGTGTCCATGGCCGCTTCCGCCGTGGGCACGGTGAAGGCGGTGCGCGTCGCCCTGGTGGCGCGGCAGAGGGAACTGGCCAGGCGCATGTTCCTGGTGTGCGACGGGCGGGACATCGGCACCTGCGTGATCCCGGACGCGCTGCTCAAGATCTACCTTACCGCCGCCGCGGAGGAGCGCGCACGCCGCCGCCTCGCCCAGATGAACGACCCGGACGTCACCTTCGAACAGGTGCTTTCCGACGTGAACAAGCGGGATTACAACGACATGCACCGGGCGGAAAGCCCCCTGACCCAGGCGGAGGACGCCGTGGTGGTGGACACCACGCACATGGACTTCGACCAGGTGGTGGACGAAGTCACCCGCCTGTACCGCGAAAGGCGTGCCGCCATTGATTGAAATGCCTCTGCGACGCATTTCGATCATATATTTCCGCCACGTTTTTGATAAAAACGCGGCGGAAAGAGGGAACGCTTTTTGCTGCGGGGCTTAGACTGTTTTGGATGCGTCATTGCGAGGAAAGCCCGCAGGGCTTGACGTGGCAATCCGTACTCTGTCCAATGAGGAACGGATCGCCACACTCGAACACTTCAACGAACGCTCATGGCTCTTTGCGTCCACTGGACGCAAATTCACTCCCATTTGCGCACTCGCGATGACGCGAAAGAGAAATACAGACGGCACAATCGCCCCATCCAGATAACGCGAAAAACGCCGTCACAAATACCGCTCCATCCCGATGACCCGACAACAGAAGGAAACACATCATGCTCTCACACATCAAAGGCATACTTACCGACAAGACGTCCTCCCTGGCCGTGATAGAGGCGGGGGGCGTGGGGTTTGAGATCAACGTCTCCCCCTCCACACTGTCCGCCCTGCCCCAGACGGGCCAGGAGGCCACGCTGTACACCTATATGTCCGTCCGGGAGGACGCCATGGAGCTGTTCGGCTTCGTGTCCCGCGAGGAGAAGCGCATGTTCATGAAGCTGATCTCCGTAAGCGGCATCGGCCCCAAGACGGCCATGGGCGTGCTGGGCGTGATCAGCCCCCAGGACCTGTCCGTCGCCATCGTCACCGGGGACGCGTCCCGCCTGGCAAAGGCGCCTGGCATAGGCAAGAAGATCGCCCAGCGGCTGATACTGGAGCTTAAGGAGAAGGTGAGCGAAAACGACCTGATCTCCTCCCCCGGCGCGCCCGTGTTCGTGCCCAAGGCGCAGTCCGCCCAGAGCGAGGCCATAGAGGCGCTGATGGCGCTGGGCTACACCTCCTCCGAGGCGGCGGGCGCCGTGGGCCGCACCGACCCGAGCCTGAACAACGTGAACGACATCATCATGCAGGCGCTGAGAAGTTTGGGCAACTGATCGAAATGCCTCTGCGATGCATCTCGATCAAAAGGAACGCTTTTTCCTGCGGGGCTTAGACAGTTTATTACCGACGCGTCATTGCGAGCCTGCCTATGGCAGGCGTGGCAATCCGTATCCGCCCCGCACGAAAAAGGCACGGGATTTCCTGAAACCCTGCGGGGTTTCCGAGCGGAAATCCCGCAAGGAAAGAATTTTCGTTACGGACGGCAAGCTGTCCTTCGCGAAAATTCATCCTCAGACCGGCAAAGCCGGTCTTGCGGATAAGAGCAGTACGGTTGGAATACTTTGATGCGTCATTGCGAGCGGTCTAAGACCGCGTGGCAATCCGTAACCCTTTCAAATTAAGGACGGATCGCCACGTCGGCGCTATGCGCCTTCCTCGCGATGACGCACTAACCAAACGACTAATGCACCCCGACGCGCCGGACAGTCCGCCTGCGTCAGCCTCTCAAAGCTAAAAGCTGATAGCCGCCCCCCGCGGGCGCACAAAATACGCTGAAAGAACAATAGGAAACAAATGATACCGTTATACGTCTCCAACGGCGCGTACCTGACGCGCCTGAACGGCAGGGATTACCGCCTGATCCCGTCTGTTGCCCCCCGGCTGCGCGCCGACGGGGGCGAATTTCTGATGTACGAAAGCTGGGACGGCGAGATCGACTTTATCCGCCGCCTGCTCAGGGAAAGCGGGCTCTCCTTCCCAGTGACCCACGCGGACAAGATAATCGGCGACATCCTCGCAGAACAGGGCAGCGCGGGCAAGGACGAAGCCGTAAAGACCTTCCGCCGCGACCTGGACACCGCGCTTTTCCTGGGCTCAAAAAAGATGGTGTGCCACCTGTGGAACGGCCCCTGCTCCGACCGCAGCTTTGAAGAGACGCTGCCGATATATGCAATATTGCACAATATGGCGAAGGACAGCGGCGTTGTCCTGACCATGGAGAACGTGACCTGCGTGAGCAACCTGGCGCTGGACCACCTGGTGAGCGCAGCGGAATACATTCCTGACGCGCGCTTCACTTACGACACCAAAATGGCGTTCCTGCACGGGGAAAACGCGCTGCTTGCCACGGATAAGTACCGCTTTTTGTTGGAAAAGGGCTATATCACCCATCTGCACCTGAACGATTCCAGCCTCAACATGCCCATGGCGGGGCGGCTGCCCATAATGCACATAGGCGACGGAGAGGTGGACTTCGGCGCGTTCTTCCACCTGCTCAGGGAGTGCAATTTTGCAGGCACGGCCACCGTGGAGAGCACCTCCCTCTTCCCCGACGGGCAGATAAACCTGGACAAGCTCAACCGCTCGCTGGACGCGGTCAGGCGCGGGCTAAAGTATGTGAGCGGCGAAACGGAGGCGTATACCGAATGAACGGGGAACTGCTTTCCCGGGCGAAGGAACTGTTTACCCCCGCGAACCTGCTGACCGCTTTGGTGTTCGTTATTTCCATGGTCTTTGCGGTCATCCTGAGCCGCCGCCTTGGCACGAACAGGGGCAAAAAGGGCGCTTCCGCCACGGTGACGGCGTATCTGAGGCCCGGCAGCGTGTACCGCGAAGGAGAGGGCGAATACGGCGGACCGGCGGATCACATAGACGCGAAGTACGATTACAGGGTAGACGGCAAAAGCTACGTGTACCGCTTCCGCGCCCGTCAGGTGCCCCCCGGCAGTGTGACCCTGTGCTATAAAAACGACCCGAAACGCGCGTGGCGTCCGGGCGAACGCAGCTTTATCAGGAGCTGCGCGCAGGTCGCCCTGCTGCTGCTTCCCTTCGCGCTGACGGCGCTGGCAGGGATCATCCTGGGAGCGGGAAAAGCGGGATAGCCGCCGGGCGCTTTCGCGGAAGATACAAATTCAGGGCGCCGCAGGGCAGACCGCCATTATATTTTTCGGGGGAAACATATGCGGGAACTGACCGACGATCCTTTTTATGAACTGATCGGAAAATATGACAGATGCCTGATCGACTACTGCCTGATAAAGGACGCTACGCCGTATCAGGGGTACCGCTCGCACAAGGATGCCGTGCTCTTCGCCATGCTCAAGGTGATCGAACGGTATATCGAAGAGCAGCTTGCCTCCGAGGTCGGCTTCTCCGGGAAAGCGCGGGAGGAGCCCTTCCCCTGGAATCTGGATATGGGCAAAGCGCGGGCGCACAGGATCGATCCCGCGGCGCTGCTGCATATCCCCGGGATACTGCGCACCGACCGCACAGGCCAGAGGTTTTACGACTGCGGCTGGCCGGACGCCATGAAAGGCGAGCAGATCCCCTACTGGTACGCGTTCTGGGAGACGCCGCACACCTCTGGATACGGGCCGGACGAGTTCATCAGCGTCAACTCCGCGCTGTTCCCGGAAGGCACGGACGAGCTTGAGGTATACGAGTGGAGCACCGACTGGTCCAACTATTTTGACGACGGGCACGAATGGTGGGGCACGGCGTGCTGGAGCGTATATGACAGGCGCATGGACAGGTACGCCGTGATAATGGCGTCCGTTACGGACTGAAACTTTGACGCGGCGTCCCCAAAGGAGGCAAAGTGGAGCAAAACGACAGGGATTTCTGGGACGCGCTGGACCGCCTGGTGGACGCTTCCGAGATAGTGATCGACCGCCCGAAAGGATCCGCCCACCCGAAATTCCCGGATTTCATATACCGGGTCGACTACGGATACCTGAAAAACACCTCCTCCCCCGACGGCGCGGGGATAGACGTTTGGGTCGGAAGCGGCGAAAAGCGGGTCGACGCGGTCATCTGCACGGTCGACCTCATGAAGCGGGATTCGGAAATCAAGATACTGATCGGGTGCACCGAAAAAGAGAAAGAAGAAGTTTACCGCACGCACAACGGGTCCCCGTTCATGAAAGGCATCCTGATACGCCGTTGAGCAACGCGAGTCTGGCATATGATTTAACCAAATCTTAACACAAAGTGGACTCTACTTGCCTTTTTGGACTTTTTTTGTGCTATAATAGTATCATCAAAAAACAGGGAAACGAACACGGGCAAAGCACCGCGACCGATACGGCCGCGGTTTTTGTATGCCCGTTTTTTGTACGTGTTTAAAACGAAAGGAGAGCGTATGAGGACACCGGACATTTCAAAACTCTGCCGCGGGCTGCTGGCGGGAGACAGCCTGGAGGCGCTGGACGCGGAGGGTCCCCGCAGGGGCGAGAGCGTGGCGAAGGTGATAGGCGAAAAGCTGTGCGGCATGGCCATGCAGGGGGACCTGAAGGCGCTGAACCTGCTGATGGAGCTGCGGGGCTGAAAGCGGGCGAAAAGGGCGAAAACCACGCCAAAACCGCGCCCCAGACCGTGATAATCCAGGATTATCCGGCCTGAGCGCAAAAATGTTTCACGTGAAACATTTTGCGGGTCGGTCATTTGCGGCGGCAAATACATCCGCCGCGTCCGAAGTCATTTGTCATTGGTCGCCGCCCGAAGGCGGCAAAAAACTGCCGGGCTGACGCACTAATCAATGACTAACGACCAATGACCAATGACCAACGACCAACGACCAACGACCGAAAAACCGTGAAAGGATCGTCATGAACATATACGACTTATTTGCTCCAGTATACGCCGACGTATACGAGGATATCAAACACGCCCGGGTGAAGGAATACTTTATCAAGGGCGGGCAGACTCCGGCAAAAGCACCTTCGCATCCCTCTGCGCGGTGATGGCGGTTTTGAGGGACAAAAGCGCCAACGTGCTGGTGCTGCGCAGGTATATGTCCACCCTGCGGGATTCGGTGCTGCCCCAGCTGGTCAGGGCGGCGGACATGCTGGGGGTGGGCGCCCTTTTCGAGGTCCGGCTCTCCCGGCCCTGCCTTATCTACAGACCCACGGGCCAAAAGATCCTTTTGCGCGGCGCGGACGATCCCATGGCTGATAGCTCACTTCACCACCGGTAAACCGCGCATGCTTCCGGTTTGAATACGAAAAAGGAGAAGACATATGATACAACGACCCAGATCCCTGCTCCGGGGCACCGAGCCTACGCCCGGGCTGCTCAGGGGCGTGATAGACGAGTTCCGGCGGGGGCACGAGCGGCTTTCCCGCCTTAAACAGTACTACCTGGCGGAAAACGACATCCTGTCCCGCGCGGCGCGCCCCGCCCTGCCGAATGTGCGCCTGCCCCACGCGTTTGCCAGGTACATCGTCACCGTCTCCACGGGTTACCTGGTGGGCGAAAGCGTGGGCTACCGCGCCCGGGAGGAGGATGCCGACGCGTTGGACCGAGTGCTGCAGGCGTACAAACGCATGAACGCCCCCGCCGTGGACGTGGAAAACGCGCGCAACGCCTCCATATACGGGCGCGGCGTGGAGATCGTGACCTCTCTGCCCGGGGAAAGGCTGCCCCGCAGTTTCGCCCTGTCGCCGGAGAGCGCCTTCGTGGTGTACGACGACACGCCCGCCTGCCAGCCCCTGTTCGGGGTGTATTTGAGCCGCGCCGCGAAGGAGGACGGTTCGCCGGGTCCCCTGTCCGCCCGGGTGTACACGAGCAAGACCGCCTCCCGCTGGGAACTTAAGGGGAAGGGCTTCGAGATAATGGAGTCCGTCCCCCATTTTTTTGAGCGCGTGCCCATGGTGGAATACTGGAACGACGAGCACGAGAAGGGGGATTTCGAGTGGGTGCTGCCGCTGATCGACGCTTACGACCTGCTGCAGTCCGACCGTGTGAACGACAAGCAGCAGGCGGCGGAAAAACTGCTGGTGCTTACGGGCTGCGCGCTGGACACGGACGAACAGGGGCGTCCGCCCTGGCTGCAGCTCAGGATGGACAAGGCGCTGTGCCTGCCCGACGGTGACGCGAAAGCGGAATATTTGAGCGGGCACATGGACGAAAACGGCAACGAGATACTCAAGGAGTCGCTCTCGCGGGACATCCAAAAGCTGTCCCTGGTGCCCGACCTGTCTGAAAAGAGCTTCGCGGGGAATTTAAGCGGCATCGCGCTCAAATACCGCCTGCTGGGGCTGGAGCAGCTGTGCTTTGTGAAGCAGCAGTGGTTCACCGAGGGGCTCAAAACGCGCTTAAAGCTGTTCGCCCGGGCGCTGCAAGTGTGGGACGGGGTGACGTTCGACGCGGGAAACGTGGAAGTCTCATTTACCCGCAGTCTGCCGGAAAACCTGAACGACACCGCCGAGCTCATAAAAGCCGCGTCCCAGGCGGGCGCCATGTCCACCCGCACCATGGTCGAGACCCTGCACAGGACCGCCGACTGGGACGAGAAGGAAGTGGAAAGTGAGTCGGAAATGATACAGAGCGAGACGGCAGACGACGAATCAGCCGCAGAAAAAGGAGGAAAACATGAACGAAGAACTTGACAACGTTACCGAAGAAAAGACCACCCGTGAGGAACTGGACCGCCTGAAGGCGGAGATCAAAGCGCGCAGGCTGCTTTCAGACAGCGATCTGGGCGAAGAGGCGCTAAAACTCTTGGACGTATCCCGCCCCGACGCGCTGGAAGCGCAGGTGAACGCGCTCAAAACGCTGATAAATAAGGAGTCGACCCGCCTGTGCGAACAGCGGCTGGCGGGCATGGCGCCCTCGCCTCTCGCCGCCCCCGCGGATTACGACAGCATGACCGACAGAGAGTATTATCTGCTCACAAAACACTGAAAAGCAGGCTATAGCGGCTTTTCACATCTCAAACAAGGATGAAAAAACAATGGCAAACAACTGCATAACCCTTAAGACCATCGCCCGCAAGGCGCTGCCCGCGCTGATGGATGAGCTCGTGTTCCCCGCACTGTGCTCCCGCGACTTAAGCGAGGACTTCGGGGAACTCGGCGACACCGTGCAGGTGCGCAAGCCCTCCCGCCTTGAGGCGCGGGAATTCGACGCGGTGAACGGCGTTGACTATCAGGATATAAAGGAAGAGAGCGTGGACGTAAATCTGTCCACCCTGGCGACGGTGGACGTCGCCGCGGGCGCGGTTGAGACCGCGGTGAGCCTGAACAGCGAGGAAGCCCTGGAACGGGACTTCATCCTGCCCGCCGCCCGCGCGCTCGCCGCGAAGATCAATTCCGATGGGCTTAAGCTGTATAAGGACGTGTACGCCTGCGCAGGCACCGCGGGCACGCCAATTTCGACGCTTAACGACCTGTCCGATGTCAGGAAGGCGCTTAACCTGGCGCGCGTGCCGGAGTTCGGGCGCAAGCTGATAGTCGATCCCGAAGCGGGCGCCAAGCTGATAACCGTGGAGCAGCTCGCCTCCGCCGCCCATTCCGGCGACACCGAAGCGCTCAGAAACGGCAGCCTGGGCCGCATATTCGGCATGGACGTATACACCACTCAGGCGGTGGAAAAGCACGTTTCGGGCGTGAGCGGGTCCGGCGTGAAGCTGGAAAGCGCGTCAGTCGAGGGCGATCTTCTCGCGCACCTTGCGGGCACGAGCCTTACGGGCAGCTTCGTAAAGGGCGACCTGATCAAGATCGGCTCCGACAGCTACACCGTCACGGAAGGCGCGACCGCCGCGTCCAACAAGGCTACGGTCAAACTGTCTCCCGCGCTCAAGGCGTACAGCGCGAACACGCCCGTCACGCTGGTTGGCAGCCACACCGCCTGCCTCGCCTTCGACCCTCGCGCGTTCGTGTTCGTGTCCAGAGCGCTCATCAATCCCGACGGGCAGGGCGTGGAAAGTTACGTCACGACTTACAACGGGCTCTCCCTGCGCGTCACCAAGGGCTACGACCAGAAATACAAAAAGAGCACTTACTCCATGGACGTGCTTTACGGCTTTAAGACCGTATACCCGGAGCTCGCCGTGAGGGTGCTGGGATGATCCCCGAGGCGAAGCGTCCGGGCGCGATAGAGCTGGAGATCACAAGGGCGGGCGGGAGCGGTTTTCCCGCCTGCCGCGTTTCGGGCGTAAGGGCGGTAAAGGGCGCGCCCGAAAGCGTGATCACCCTGGCGGGCGAACGGGTTTATCCCATGGACAACCGGAAGGCGGAATTCCGCTTCCACATCTCCCGCCTGTACGGAAAGGCGGATCAGATCCTCATCGACATCATGCTGGACTACATGGACGGGCGCGGCAGCGACGAATACGACGTTACGGTGTATTTGGACGGCTATGCTGTCACGACTCTGCGCGGCTGCCGCCTGGTCATGGACATGCGGGACGTCATCGTGGTCGCATAGCGGATAATGTGGTCTGCTTATGGCCGGAAAACAAAAATGTTTCACGTGAAACATTTTCCGGAAGCGGACCCTGAAATCACCAAAAAAGCGCCGAAAACGGCCCGAAAGGAGGCAAAATGAACATTTACGACATAGAAAACCTGATCGAAACGCGGGTCAGGGAACTGACGGAAAGATACCTGGAGGAAAGGCTGTACGACGCGGTGAGCGACGTGCTGGCGGGCAGCGTGCTGCTGGGCGAAGCCGCCGCGAACGCCATAAACCGTTCCCGCTCGAGCCAGGGCAAGGAGGAACTGGAATTATGAACAGCATAATGCGGTTAGCTGTGGGCAACACCATATTCGACGGAATGCAGTCACCGAGCTTCTGCCGCATAAACGCCAAAAACGTGCTTATGCCGGAAAGGAACGTGTTCGGCAGCCTGGCTCAGGGCGAGGCGCTGTTCAAGCGGCACGTGCGGGCGGAGTGGATGTGCTTGAGCGCGGAAGAGGCGGCGGACATACTCGATATTATCACCTCTGCTCACTTTTCGATCATACTGGGCGCGGCTCAGGGCGGCACCGCCTGCGGCGACTACGTGTGCGAGGACTATCTGTGCGACCTGGAGCGGGTGAAAGACTCCCGGGCGGAATATTCCCTGAGTTTCAGCGCGAGAGAGATATAAAGGAGGCATAAATGAGGCTGTATGAGCTGAGCGCCCTTATGCAGACGGGAGAAACCTGCGCGCTGGACCGGGAGAGCGTGCTTTCCGCCGTGATCGAGGAGGCGCTGGGCGAGGGTTTCCCCCTCGGAAAAACGCCTTCCAAGCGCTTCACCCTGCGCCTGGCGCCCTACATCTACCCCCGGGCGGAAAAGCTGATGGGCGCGCTTATGCGCCTTAAGCTGCAGACCGAGGAAGGCGAGGTGCTGCCCGCGGGGGTGTTCCGGGTGACGGAAGTCGAGAGGGAGCCTAAGCAGGTGACGCTTTACGGCGCGGACGAAATGAGTCTTAAGATGGAGGAAGGCTTTACCGACCGCTTGAGCTACCCCATGACCCTCAAGGGGCTCGTGATGAGCTTTGCCGCGCTCGCGGGCTGCCCCCTTGCGGAAGGCGGGTTCATTTCGTCCCAAAGCGCGGTATCCGCCCGCCCGGAGTGGAAGACGCCATTGACTCTCCGACAGGCGGCGCGCCAGACCGCCGCGGCGATAGGCGGGCTGATAGGAGTGGATTATTCGGGCGAAGTGTACGCGAAAAGCCTGAACGAAGAGGCGAAGTTCACGCTTGCGCCCGGCAGGATGAGCGACGTCAGGCTGGGCAGCGGGGAGTTTTGCCTTAACGCGCTGGAATATAAGCGTGACGGGGAGAGCGTGACCGCGAAAACGGACGCGTCAAAGCCCTTCAAGGCGTACAACTCGCTGTCCCTCGGCGAAAACCCGCTTCTGAGCGGCGCGCGGATAAACGCCGTGTTAGGTGCGCTAAGCGGGATCGGTTTTAAGCGGGGCGAAGTCATCACCGACGAAGAGATCCTGCCCCAGGCAGGAGATTCCTGCATCCTGGCGGACGAAAGCGGAGCGGAATCGAGGCTGCTGGTCACCTCCTTAAGGGCGAGCCTGACGGGAGGCTTGTGGCGGCTTAAGCTGATTAGCGCGCTGCCCACGGGCGAAAGCGCGTCCCCCGACGCCTCGCGGCGGCTGCTTGCTCCCGAGGGCGGGCTGAACCCAGACGTGATAAACAACTTTGCCTCGCGGGTGGCGGTTTTGGTCAGCACATACATCGAAAACCTGTCCGCCCAACAGATAAAGACAGGCGGGCTGCTGGCGAAATTCATAGACGCCGCGTTTATTAGGGCGCAGGAGATCTCTTCCACGGAAGCGACCACCGACAGCCTGACAGCCATGGCGGCGGAGATAGTGAATGCCACTGTGCGCAAACTGAGCGCGGGCACGGTGGCTTCCGACGAGCTTTCGGCGGGCACGGCGAAACTGCTGGCGGCGAAGATAAACAGCCTGACGGCGGGGAGCATCCGGACAGACGAACTCGCTTCCGCCCTGGCGGCGTTCACGGTGATCACGGCGGGCTGCGCGGCGTTCGACCGCGCCACGGTCACGAATCTGCTGGCAAACGCCCTGCATCTGGAGTACGGCGCGGGCGGAGACGTGTTCATAAAGAACCTGTCCGCCGATTACGCCAAACTCGTGCGCGCCTGGGTGGGCAACCTGTGCGTCAGGGCGGCGGACGGCAAGTATTACCTGCTGAACGTAGGCGCGGACGGCTCCGTTTCCGCTTCGGAGCACGCGGGCATGCGGCAGAGGCAGAGCGGCAGCGTGTATTCCACCCTGGTAAACGACACGGGCTTCCACATCGACCGGGAGGGCGCCGCGGGGCATCTGGCGTCCTTTGCCGGAAACGGACTGGGCGTGGAGCAGATAACGCTGGGCAGCATCCGGGCAAAGCGCACGTCCACGCGGGGATGGGCATGGCAGATATTTGATTGAAATGCCTCTGCGACGCATTTCAATCATGTGTTTGTCCGCTGTGTCAAATAGACACAGCGGGCAAACATGGAACGCTTTTTGCTGAAAATCTGCGGATTTTCCGAGCGCAAAAAGCGCAAGGAAAGAATTTTCGTTACGGACGGTAAGCTGTCCTTCGCGAAAATTCTTCCTCGAACCGGCACAGCCGGTCCTGCGGATAAAAGCAGAACGAAGATGAGTACGGAACGCAGAACGGTTTACGCGTCATTGCGAGCGATCGTAGGGAGCGTGGCAATCCGTACTCCGCTCAATAAGGAACGGATCGCAGGCGTGAACGCGTTTACCTTACACTGACGCAGTTTTGTAAAAAACGAGCGCTGCGGCGTAATTGACAATGCGTAAAACGGCAGGTATAATGCCAGTAAAGCGCCTGTGATGCGTAAAAACAAGTATTCGGAGGTCGTATGTCATGAAGAGATTCACATCCCTCGCACTTATCCTCGGTCTGCTTCTTTTATTTGTTCCGTTCGTGCTTGCCGAGCAGGGTCCCGACATCAACTGTGACACGGTCCGCATTCCCGCTTTGGGCGAGAAACTGGAAACTCCATTGGAGATCGTATCCTTCGAGGGCTTTACCTTCAGCCTGTACGGTATTGACAAAACTGATGAAGAACTGATCATCTACGCGCACATCAAAAACGAAACGTCCGCGACGCTGGATTGCACCTTAAAGAAGATGTATTATGGGGCGGAGGGGCGCATGGGCCAGGAATATGCGGAAATGCCCTGGAAAGACAGACCCGAAGCGGGAGCCGAGGTCGATGTGGCTTACCATCTTCCGTATCCGAGTTTCGCAAGTGACGTTTCTGATAACATGGTAAATCTCTCGTTTGAGGTGCTTCCGTATATCAGCAGCGCGCCCATGTGCTATGCGAATACGGATCTGCGGCTGGGCGATCCTGTGCCATGTGAGCTCGATTTCCCGTATCCGGGCACGCCCATTATCATGTACAAGCAGACTACCCGCGCCCCGCTGTTCAGAGCCAACGGCATATACATAGGGATCATTGAGGGTTATAATTTCGACTCGCTTGATCTGAACCTGAGCCACAGCGGACACGATAAGCCCATAAAGGTCGCTTTTGAGAATATCACGGTAAACGCCGAAACGATCGCCGAAACATATGAATTCGAGCTGACCCCCGAAAGCAGGATGGATGAAGTTTCCCTGCCGCTTAAGGATGTAAAAACCATGACCTTCGATCTCGCGGTGTACGACGGCGAGACCGGCGCGCAGATATTCGAGAAGACCAAGGTCATACTGGGCGGAGAGACCGAAGCGGAGTAAGCGTTTAAGCCGTTTCGGCTCAGTATATTATCAGCGAAACCACGGAAAACTGATGTTTCCCGTGGTTTTTTATGCGAAAGCCCGCGGCGGATACGGATCCCGCCGCGTTTTTGACAGAAAGCCGGGGAAAGTGTTTTGTGTCATTGCGGCGATCGAAGTCCGCGGCAAAAAGTAACCCGGCTCGCGTCATTGCGAGGAAAGCCCGCAGGACTTGACGTGGCAATCCGTAACCCAATCAAATAAAGGAACGGATTGCCACGCCTCGGAATGTCCCATTCCTCCGCTCGCGATGACGCGGGAAAGATAAATGACCAACGACCAATGACCCATCATAAAGGAACGGATCGCCACGACCCACTGTGTGGGTCTCGCAATGACGCAGGAAAGAACGACAGTAGACCAACGACCAATGACCAATGACCCATCATAAAAGAACGGATCGCCACGGCTTGCGACGCAAGCCTCGCAATGACGCGAGGAGAGCAACTGACCATCGACTACAGGCAAATGACAAACGACAAAAGCGGCGCAACGCGCCGCCTCTGACAGCTAAGAGCTAAAAGCTAAAAGCTAACGACGCGGCGAAGCCGCTTCTAAAAGCTAAGAGCTGACAGCTAACAGCTAAAAATTGACAGCTCCCATCACGAAAGGAAACACAGTATGCAAATAAACCTTACATTGTCTAAAAATACCGCCGTAAGCACGTCCGCGTGGACCGGCACCGCCCAGGAGCGGGTGGAGTACGTGGGCGGGCTGCAGCGGGTGTATACCGTCTACACTTACTCCGCGCCGGACGTCATATCCGACGACAGCGTGACCGTCACCGTGCCGCCCTCCCTAAGCGGCGTAAAGTTCGTTTCGGCGCGCCTGAGTTACGACGTGTTGCAGACCCAGGCAGGCGGCTCGCGCACCCTGCAGTTCGCGGACACGGGCAAAAACGTGACCGACAAGGCGATACTGGCGCGGCTCAGGGCGGGGGATACCTCCTTCAGGATCAGGTTTTACTTCCGCGCGGCGGGCGGCACGGGGGGCAGCGGCGCGAATTACGCGACCTGCACCTGGAAAAACCTGAAGCTCGCCGCGGAATACACCCCCGCCGGCAGGATCCACGGCCATGTCGCGGCGGCGGACGGCACCGACATGTATTACGGCTTAGACGCGGACAGCCTGGCGCAGGGGGAGACCATGCCCGTCAGGCTCAGCTTTACCGCGGGGCGGGCGGTGGCGGGCGTGACGTTTTCGCTGTCAGGCAGCGCGGGGGGCGGCGGGAGCGTGACAAGGGAAGTGACTGCTTCGGAAGGCGGCGCGTGGGACGATTCGTTTAACTTCACCCTGCCGCAGACGGACGCTTCCCTCTGGAGCGCGCGGGTGGGCGCTTCAGCCGATATTTGCATACTCATAGCGTATTCGGACGGCACTTCGGCTTCGGCGGGGCCCGTTTCAGTGGCGCTGAAATTGGTCAGGGAGCGGCTTGCGCCTGCGCTTTCTCTGGATTTAACGGACACGGCGGGGGTGTTCGCCGTTTACGGCGCGTACGTGCAGAACCGTTCCTCGCTTGCCGCCCTGCCCTCGGTCACCCTGACGCTCTCGGACGGCTTTTTTTCCGCGGTATACAACGGCATAACGATCCCCCGCACGGGCGCGATATTCAACATAGAAAGCACGGGAGTTGCGGTGGGCATGCGCTCCACGGGCACTCTGGCGCAGCCCCTGTTCCAGGTGGCGTACCCCGCGGAGCTGGCGGATATACGCAAACTGGGCGGAAGGGTGTACGATACGGGCTGGGTGGACCTGTCCGGGTACGCGGACACGTCCAAAGTCAGCATCCGCGACGGCCGCTTCCACGCAAGGAGGATAGGCAGCACCGTGCACCTGTACCTGGGCGTCACATCCAAACAGACCATAAACGCCTCCACCTGGGTGGCGGTGTCCGGCGCGATACCCGAAGAGTTCCGCCCGAGCCAGGAGACCTTCGCGGCGAGCTACAGCCAGGTGCCGGGCGGGTACATGGGCGTCACTGCAAGCGGGCTCATCCGTCTCAGGAACCAGACGGGCGGGCAGACGCCAAGCGGGTTCTGGGTATACTGCATGGGCTCGTACACGGTCTGAAGCGCGGCGGGGCGCGAAAAGCGCCAAAACACGGTATGCAAAGGAGGTAATCATGGACACGGTACGTAAGGGCAGCCGGGGCGAAACGGTCAGGCTGCTGCAGGAGACACTGAATAAACTGGGCTGCAACTGCGGAAAAACGGACGGGATATTCGGCAAAAACACGCTTTCGGCGCTCAAAAACTTCCAGGCGGCAAGCGGGCTCAAGGCGGACGGCGTTGCGGGACCGCTCACGTGGGCGGCGCTGATGACCTTATCCGGAGCTAAAGCTCCGCCTTCCCCCGAAGGGGAAGGCCTTGGGCACACCGGCATGAGAATACAGCCCCCGGACTTTAAGCAGTACGACCCCCGCTGGGCGGGGAAGATGTACTCCTCCCACGGGGACAAAACGCAGACGATGAAGTCTTCCGGCTGCGGACCTGCCGCCATGGCGGACGTGGTTGCGGCGCTGATCGACGCCTCGGTCACTCCGCCGCTTCTGGCGGACAGGGCGCTTGCCTGGGGCGACCGTTCCCGTTCAAGCGGGACCGCCTGGTCGTTTTTCAAACACGTTTCGCAGGCGTATCCCTTCGGCAGGTACCTTAAAACGGGCAGCCGGGAGGAGCTTTTGAACTGCCTTGATTCGGGCGGGCTCGCCGTGGCGAGCATGGGAAAGGGCTACTGGACGAAGGGCGGGCACTACATCTGCGTGTGGAAGCACGACGATGCGTTCATATACGCAAACGACCCCGCGTCTTCCAAACGCACGCGGCAGAAGATATCGGACTTTATGAAGGAACGCAAGGCGTTCTTTTGTTTTTGGAAATATGATAATACTGAATTGCCTTGTTTATTAATTTGTAATTAGATAATAAACCTTATTATACCCATTTTTAAGCAGTGTCAACCAGTCATTCGTACTGAATCCGTTGATTCTGTTGAATGCAACGATTTCTGCAATGAAAATGAGTATGTAGAACAAAGAGACTAAGACAATAATAGTATTGTTGTACCATACAAAGGGTTTCTTTAATCGAAATACTTTTGATAGCAAGGTGAGAATAGTGTTCAATATTTCTTTGACGAATAACAGGGGTGACAATATATCTTCTTTTATGTTACGAATAATAGTAGTTATTAGTTTTCGAAAAGATAGTTTTGTTTTTCTTAGACCGAATTCTACAATCAGAGACATTAGAAAAGCAGATATATATATGCCAAGGGAATACAGGAGCGGTAATAGGTATATGTTTTTGTCTGCTTTGAATGCAAATATGCTTACCGTCAGCATCAAAGAAGTCCAAAAACCAATATAAGAAAATAAACCAAGAAAATGGAGCAAATACTTTTCAACTACGGAAGCGCCGCTGTCTATATTATCCCAAGATATGCTATTCTTGTAGCCACATTTTCTACATTTCCATATATATTTATGGTCGTTAAATCCTTTTTGAGAATTAAGTGAAGCTCCACAATGGTCACAATACCATGATACTCCGGGAAATCTTGGTTTTCTTCCCATGAATTACTTATATGCCTCCTTGTATAATGTTGAACGTTCATTATTTATACAAATAGCAGGTATATAAATACATTCTTTATCTACAAATACATTTCCTGCAAAAAGATTAATGAGGTAATAATAAATGACGGGTTATTCTATTGATCGTATCTGGATAAAGATACAGATATTCGCGGCGGCGCTGGGCGGCTGGCTGGGCCGGTTTTGGGGCGGCATGGACGGGCTTATGACGGCGCTGCTGGTATTCGTCATACTTGACTACGTTACAGGGCTGATGCGCGCCGCTTCGGACAGGAAGCTGTCCAGCGCAGTCGGCTTTAAGGGCATCTGCCGCAAGGTGCTGATATTCGCGCTGGTCGGCGTGGGGCACGTGCTGGACACGCATGCGGTGGGTACGGGCAGCGCGCTCAGGAGCGCGGTGATCTGCTTTTACCTTTCGAACGAGGGCCTGAGCGTGTTGGAAAACGCCGCGGGGCTGGGCCTGCCCGTGCCGGAAAAGCTGAAAAGCGCGCTGAGCCAATTGCACGGCAGGAAGGACAAGGAATAAAAAACGCGGCAGGCATAAAGCCTGCCGTGATTTGCCGCGTTTACATATCCTTCTTCTGCCGTTCGCGCTCCATATCGGCTTTGACGGCGAGGTTCGCGGCGATGGCGCTGTTTTCCGCCGCTTCGCCCACGGCGTAAAGCCCGAGAGAACTGAGCCAGGAGCCGACACAGCCGAATATCAGCACGATGATGCCGTTCACTGCCAGCTGCGCGCTGCCCGTCCTTACCAAAGCGGACAGGATAATAAGGACCAGCCCCGTGACGACGCTTAACGCGATGCCCGTGTAACACAGAACTTTGGCTGCGGTCTTGCATTTGCTGCCGATGTTGGTGAACATTAGCGGTCCTCCTCCTTCATTTTCCTTTTGTACTCTTCCAGATAGGAATATTCCGTCTTTTCCGGGGAGGCATACGCGTTTTCCGCAATGTCGTCCCCGTCAATGCCGCCGGCGGGCGCCTTTCCGAAAGAAATATACTTCATCCAGGACACGGCGCACACGCCGCTGACGATGCTGCCAAGCAGCTTGACGAGCATGGGCAGCGCAAGCGAAAACGTGACCGCGCGGGAGGACAGAAACTCGTCTATCACCCGGGCCCTTACGATGCTTTCAAGCAGGCTCAGCAGTATGCCTAAGACCACGCTCACGGCAAGCACGGGGATAAGAGGGTATGTTTTCGGGTCTTTGACCGCGGCTTTGACGAAGCAGTAGACCGCCACGGGCAGACACAGACCTGTGACGTGGGCAAGGTAATTGAAACGGGCGACGAATTCCCCGACGGTGAGCTTCCCGTTATATACGCCCAGAGCATATGCGAGATCCAGCCCCCACGTCATGAGGCTGAGCGCAAGGCAGGCCAGCCCCATGACGGTATAGGCGTTTTTTCTGCCTTTGAAACATTTTTCAATCAGTATGAGCACCAGCGCATAAAGTCCCATTTTCAGATGTCCTTTCCAAATAAAAAGCTGTGAACGCGGGGTATTATACCCGAGACAGGCGTTTTTTTCAACACCGCGCGGACGTTTGACGGCGAAAAAAACCGGCGGGGGAGCGTTTCCCCTGCCGGTAGTTATCTTTTATTCCCTCGACCGGATGTAATCGACCATGTCCTGCGTGGCTTTGGAAAGCACGTGGGCTTCCGGCAGCATCACGATGCGGAAGTGGTCGGGATAAGGATAGTCGAAGCCGCTGCCGGGCACTATCAGTATGTGCTTTTTGTCCAGCAGGCCCATGGCGAGCTCCCTGTCGTCGGTGACCTTGAAGCGCTTGGCGTCGAACCTGGGGAACAGGTAGAACGCGGCGTCGTTGGGCACGTAGGATATGCCGTCCGCCCGGTCCAGTACGTCGAACACCGCCCGGCGCTGCTTGTAGAGCCTGCCCTCGGGGGAGAGCATGTCCCTGGTGGACTGTTCGTCCTCCAGCGCCGCGGGGATCGCCAGCTGGGTCAGGGTGTTGGAGCACAGCCTTAAGGAGGCCAGGCGCTCTATGGCGTCCCTCAAGTCGTTAAGGCCGCCGTTCACGCCCCTGATCGCCATCCAGCCGCAGCGGAAGCCGCAGATGATGTGGCTCTTGGCCAGGCCGTTGAACGTGACCACGTTAAGGTCGTCCGCCAGGGTGGCGGTGGACACGTGCTGCTTGGGGGCGAACACCAGCCGGTCGTAGATCTCGTCGGAGATCACCAGAAGCCTGTGCTGCCGGGCCACTTCCAGTATCTGCTTAAGCACTTCGGTGTCGTACAGCGCGCCGGTGGGGTTGTTGGGGTTGATGAGCAAAAGCGCCTTGGTGCGGGAGGTGATCTTGCGCTTTATGTCCGCGATGTCGGGGTTCCAGTGCTGCTGTTCGTCGCAGGTGTAGAACACGGGGCGCCCGCCCGCCAGGTACACGCTGTTGGACCACAGGGAGTAGTTGGGGCAGGGGCACAGCACCTCGTCACCGGGATCGACCAGCGCCAGGCACAGCATCTCCGCCGCCTCGCTCACGCCGTTGGTGACGAATATGTCGGAGGGGGTCAGGCCTTTTATGCCCTTGCCGAGCTCGTAATCGCAGATGGCGCGGCGCGCCTCGGGCATTCCGCGGCTGTCGCAGTAGGGCACCGCGGCGTCCGGGTCCATGTAAAGGGCGTTGCGGACGCTGTCGGGCATTTCAAAGCCGAAGGAGGCGGGGTTGCCGGTGTTCAGACGCAGCACCGGTATGCCCTTCTCGCTCATTTCCAGAGCCTTGAAGTACAGCGGTCCGCGGATATCGGAATGGATGTCGTCCATGCGGCGGGAGATCGGGATCATATATTACCTCGTATGAAGCTGGATTCGGTATCTTGGATATGCTTTTTAAGCAGGTCAGGTGAACGAGAGGATCGCGGCAAGGGCCAGGAACGCAATCGTGACGAATATCATTATCGCGGTGTACAGGCGGATCTTGCGGTCCGGCTCCACGGGGCGGGCGCTGGCTTTGGCGGCGGCGTTCCTGCGCCGGCGGCGCCTGGAGCGTTCCTCCCCGGAAGACTGCATCTCGCGGTAGTTGAGTTCCTTGAGCACCGTGTCGCGCGAGCGGCGGCAGCGGGCGCATTCTATTTCGTCCAGGGGATTTATCCGCCCGCACACGCACCGCCAGAAGCGGTCCTGGGTCTCGGGGTAGATTATGGCGTCGTCCCCCGCGCGCTTTCTTAAGCGCTCCAGTTCCCTTCCCTGCAGGGTATGCGTCTCGCCCACGTCCACCAGGTCGCCCTTTTCCGCCTTCCAGGGCTCGGCGTCCGTGAACTCGCAGTCTGAAAAATACATTTCCAGCCGGTCCGCGAACAGGGGAGCGGAGGCGGAGAGCATCAGGCGGAAGTTGCCGCCCGGTGGTATCTCCAGGGCGTCCACCTTTACGTAGTCGTTCTGCGCCTGATCGGTGCCGTCCTTGCTCCAGCGGGCGGTGGCCCGGTAGGCGCTTAAGGTGTGGTCCGACACGTTGGACAGGTCTATATACGCCCGGGCGCGGCCCAGGTCGTCGTGCAGAAGCTCGTACCCGCGCATTTCCACGGGACAGGACAGGTCGATTATCAAGCTTTCCTCCGGTATGGGACGCCGGCGTGCTTTTTTTGCACACCTTCCCACTTTAACATTGCGTATTGTATCACCGTAATGTTACTTCTTTATGAACATTTGGCGCCTTAATCACGCTTTAACCAAAATTGCTTGAACATGGCGGCTTTTTGTGTATAATATATAAAGCGCGCGTATGCGGCGCGTTTATTACACGTGGAGAAATGTACCTGATGAGCGAAATTCTGCGTATCAAGGGCGGGGCAAAGCTGGAAGGCACGGTGCCCATCAGCGGCTCCAAGAACGCGGCGGTGGCCATTATCCCCGCGGCGATACTGGGCGACAGCCCATCCGTGATACACAATCTTCCGGATATAGACGACGTCTACAGCTTCGTCGAGATACTGGAGTATCTGGGCGCGGAAGTGGAGTTTAATAACGGCACCATGCGGGTGGATCCCCGGAGCATAGACAAGTACGAGCTCCCGGACGAGATGGTCAACCGCATGCGCGCCAGCTATTACCTTGTGCCCACGCTCATGAACCGCCTGGGGCGGGCAGTCGTGCCCACGCCCGGCGGCTGCAATATCGGCAACCGTCCCATCGACCAGACGGTCAAGGGGCTGACTTCCTTAGGCTCGAAGGTCGACACCGCGGGCGGCGTGATCCGCGCGGAAAAGACCGATTCCTTCGGCGGAAACGACGTGTACCTGGCCATGCCCAGCGTGGGCGCCACCATAAACACCATGCTGTGCGCGGTTATGGCGCCGGGCAGGAGCACCATCCACAACGCCGCCCGCGAGCCCCACATAGTCGACACCGCCAACTTCCTTAACTCCATGGGCGCGCGCATCCGCGGCGCGGGCATGGACACCATCCGCATAGAGGGCGTAAGCAGCCTGCACGGCAGCGACGAGTACTGGGTGATCCCCGACCAGATCGAGACCGGCACGCTCATGATCGCCGCCGCCGCCACCAAGGGCGACGTGATGCTCAGCGGCACCATCCCCACCCACATGGAGAGCCTGACCGCGAAACTGCTGGAGATGGGCGTGGACGTGCAGAGCGACGACGACGTGATCCACGTTAGGTCCGTAGGCGACCACAGGATGATAGACGTGACCACCGCCGTGTATCCCGGCTTCCCCACAGACCTGCAGCAGCCCCTGACCGCGCTGATGACCGTGGGCTGGGGGCGCGGCAGCATGACCGAGACCATATTCGAGAACCGTTTCCGCTATCTGGACGAGCTCAACCGCATGGGTGCGGACGTGCGCCTCAGGAACAATTCCGCCGAGATAAACGGCGTTGAAAAGCTCTACGGCGCCCGGGTCACCGCCACCGACCTGCGCGCGGGCGCGGCGCTGGTGGTCGCGGCGCTCATGGCGGAAGGCGTGAGCGAGATCAGCGGCGTGGAGTACATAAAGCGCGGCTACGAGCATATAGACGAAAAGCTCCGCCACCTGGGCGCGAGCATCGAATACGTCGAAACTTAGCCGGATCCTTGATTAGCGGCGGCCTTATGGCCGCCGTTTCGCTGTCTTTTGAAGCAAGCCGCCGCGCCTTAAGCCGGCAAGACCGCTTTTTCTGCGTGCCGTCAGCACGCTTAGCCCGGCAGCCGCTGACTGCCGCCAAAGACGGTCCGCCGTCCCCGCGCCGCAAGGCGGGCTCTGCGAGAGGCCGAGGACGAGCCGCAACTGATCGTCCTTTTCCAAAAATTAAAACTTCGCCGCGCGTTCCTTATTGACAAAGACTGTCCGGACGACTATAATAGTAATGTTCATGCGGCTGTGGCGGAATCGGCATACGCGCACGTTTGAGGGGCGTGTTCCGCAAGGAGTACGAGTTCAAGTCTCGTCAGCCGCACGTAAAAACAGGACGGATCTTAATTATCCGCCCTGTTTTTTTGCCTGTTTTTGCGCGTATATCGTGCTAAAAGTGCGATTTTGCCCGCTTCCGCTTTAGCCGCATGAACAGTTGGTCCCCAATAGGTCCCCAATAAGTCCCCAATAATCATTCCTCTACAGGGGGTTCCGCTGACACTTCGTTTCGTTTACAGCCGCCGGTCAAAGACTCGATAAGCCGCTGCATACGTGAACTGCTCAAAGCGTGCATTTCTTCGGAAACGTGACCGTAACGGTCTAGTGTGAAAGCCGAAGTTGCGTGGCCAAGGTTTGAAGACAGGGTCTTGATGTCACAGCCGGACTGTAATGACAGCATTGCGTAGGTGTGCCGCAGATCATGGAACCGCATATCACCAAGGCCTATCTGCTTCGCGATCTGTTTGAACGGCTTGTAGATCATATTGATGGTCATGTGTTCGCCCTTAGAGTCGGTGAACACGAAACGTTCGGAAGGGTTAATGCCGCTATCAGCAGGATAGCTGTCAAGCTGTGACAGACGGTCAATGACATCACGGGCGGGCTTGATTATACGGCTTTTGCGGTTCTTCGGACTGCGGAACTCATACTTGCCGCCTTCATATGTCCGCTGCAGCTGCCGGTATATCCTTATCGTACCGTTATCCAGATCGACACAGTCCCATGTCAGGCCCATAAGCTCTGATTCACGCATACCGGTAAACAGTGCCGTATAATACACGTCCTCGTATCTGTGGCCTTTGATCGCCTCGAGAAAACGGCCCACTTCCTCACTCTTCATCGGCTTCATCTCGTAAGCGGCCAGCTTCGGTACGGAGCAGTTTTCCGTGACATTATCCGCTATATAACCAAGCTCAACGGCTTTATCCAGAGCTTCGTGCAATACACCGTGGGTACACTTTACGCTCTTCGCTGAGAGGCCGCTTTTGAAAAGAGAGTTGTACATGCTCTGAACCTGGGAAACAGTCAACTTTGACAGTGTGATATTCCCGATACCATCAGCCAAAAGCGCATATGCCTTAAAATAATCGGTTCGATCACGGTAGACTGCCGTGACGGGCAGACAGACCCCATGACCAAGGCGTTCATACAGATAAGCGCGGTCTTCGCCGAGCTTGAGCTTTCCATCATACGGTCGCGGGTTAAAAGCGGCATGATGAACGCGAAAGCCAAGGGCAAGCATATAGGCCGCAAACCGGTAACGAAGGACGATATACCGCCGCTGTTCTATAAGCACTATCCGGCGTATCTGAACGGAGAGTACAGCATAAGCGAGTTCGCGCGGCTGTGCAACCTGTCAAGGCCTACGGTCTACAAGTATGTAAGGCTGCTGACGAAAGACAGCTAAACGATTGCCCCCTGTCCCTTGTTTTATATAGGGGATGGGGGGCCTTTTTATTTTCCGCGCAAGGAATAACCTATTGATAATCCGCATTGAGAGAAGGCAGAGTTTGAGATAGCGGGGTTTTACTCTATCCAGTTGGTTTCGAGCTGTTTATCCGAAGGCGAAGGCTTATAAACGACAGCGTTCGCCCGTATTTCTCCGTGTAGACGCATACCTGTTCGGTCTATCATTCGTTAGGCTAATCAACGATTCTCAAACAAACGCGGACGATCCTCAAACAAATGACAGTGGATCGCTGCTGAATCATAAATAATCGTGGGGGGCGGGGGGTTTTTCCCACGCAGTTCGGGTCTGCACGCTTACGGCAGGTTCGAAACAGAGCGTCAAACAGCCGGAAACATGAGGCGCATTGGCGGGATACGCGGGGTCAAAACGCATAATTATCCGAAATAATATGCAAATATATCCCCGAAAAGTGTTTACAGTGCATAATTTTCACATTTTTATGTGTTAAAATACATTTTTTTGCTTGACAGAAAACGATCTGGATATATATAATAATTGCAATTTCTGGCATAAAGCCACGAGAGTTTAAGGAGGGTAACCAATGAAAAAGCTTTTGACGCTCGTACTGGCGCTGATCATGGTCCTGTCCATGGTTTCCTTCGCCGAGGAAGCAGCTCCCAGCTACAAAATTGCCATCATGACCGGCACCACCTCCCAGGGTGAAGAGGAATACTATGCCGCCAAGACGCTGCTCGAGCAGTATCCCGACATCGTTATCCACGACACCTATCCCGACAACTTCTCTTCCGAAGTTGAGACCACCATCTCCAAGCTGATCTCCTTCGCTTCCGATCCCGAAGTGAAGTCCATCATCTTCGTGCAGGCCGTACAGGGCGGCACCGCCGCCTTCACCCAGATCCTTAAGGAAATGGGCCGTGAAGACATCCTGCTCATCGCCGGCGTTCCCGCCGAAGACCCCGCCGACATCTCCGCTGCCGCCGACATAGTGCTGGCCAACGACGAGATCGGCTGCGGCTATCAGGTAGCCGACCTGGCCAATCAGTGGGACTGCGACGTGCTGGTCCACTATTCCTTCGCCCGTCACCTTTCCTACGAGACCATCGTAGCTAAGCGCGACGCCATGATGGACACCGCCGAGACTTACGGCATGACCTTTGTTGAGCGCGACTGTCCCGATCCCACCGGCGACGCCGGCATGAGCGGCGCGCAGGCTGCCGTTCTGGAGGACATCCCGAAGGTCATGCAGGAGTACGAAGGCAAGAAGGTCTGCTTCTACTGCACCAACTGCGGTCTGCAGGTGGCGCTCCAGCAGGCAATCATCAACCAGCCCAACGCCTACTACGCCCTGCCCTGCTGCCCCAGCCCGTATCACGGCTTCCAGGAGGCTTTCGGCCTGACCGCTGATTACGGCGACATCAACAGCGCCATCGTCAGCCTGGCCACCTACCTGAACGAGAACAACGCCATCGACCGTTTCTCCACCTGGGCGCTGCCTGTGAACATGTCCATGATCAACGCCGGCTTCGACTATGCCTGCCTGTACGCGGAAGGCAAGACCGACGGCAAGCTTGACCTCGCCGTGCTTACCGATTGCTACAGCAAAGCTACCGGCAGCAACATCGAGTTCACTCCCTATGTGGACGCGGAAGGCACCGAGTACGACAACTACCTGCTCATCGCGCTGGATCCCATCAACTTCGCCGACTATCTGAAATAAGCGATAGATTCGATCGGGTTTTCAGCTAAAAATCGCCCGGACATCCGTTGTCAGGATGCCCGGGCGTGTTTTGAAAGATGTATGCGCTCTTGTGCGGACGCAGACCTGCCCGCACAAAAGCGCACACAGCGCAGTTATAAATGGAAGGATGGTTTTATCTTTGGACGAAAAGTTTATCCTTGAGATGAAAAACATCACCAAAGAATACGGGCAGAACGCGGTGCTCAGGGACGTGACCCTGAACGTGCGCCCCGGCGAGATACACGCGCTGCTGGGAGAAAACGGCGCGGGCAAGTCCACGCTGATGAACGTGCTGTTCGGCATGCCCGTGATCCATTCCACGGGCGGCTTCAAGGGCCAGGTGGTCTTTGACGGTGAGGAGGTCCATATTTTAAGCCCCATGGAGGCCATGGAAAAGGGCATAGGCATGGTACACCAGGAATTCATGCTGATACCCGGCTTTTCGGTGACCGACAACATCAAGCTGAACCGTGAGATCACCAAAAAGAACCTGCTAAGCCGCATTTTCGGCAGGGACCTGGAGTTTCTGGACCGGGCAGCCATGTCAAAAGACGCCCACGTCGCCCTTGGCAAGGTAGGCATGAACATAGACGAATATGCCCTGGTGAACGGCCTGCCTGTGGGACATATGCAGTTTATAGAGATCGCCCGCGAGATCGACAAGCTGGGCGTAAAACTGCTGGTGTTTGACGAGCCTACCGCTGTGCTCACCGAGAGCGAAGCGCAGCAGCTGCTCAAGGTCATGCAGAATATTGCCGCCCAGGGCATCGCGATAATCTTCATCACCCACCGCCTGGACGAGGTCATGGCCGCCGCGGACACGATCACTATCCTGCGGGACGGCCAGCTGATCAAGACTCTTAAAAAAGAAGAGACTACCGCCAACGAGCTGGCGGCGCTCATGATCGGCAGGGGCGACGAGAACTTCATAAAGGTGGAAAGCCGTCCGGAGCCGGTGCAGGGCAATATCGCCATGAGCATCAGGAACCTGTGGGTGGACATGCCCGGCGAGATGGACAAGGGCATAGACTTGGACATCACCGAAGGCGAGATATTCGGCATAGGCGGCCTGGCGGGCCAGGGCAAGATAGGCGTGCCCAACGGCATCATGGGCCTGTTTGAGTCCGTGGGCGAAGTCACGCTGTTCGGCAAAAAGCTCGCCCTGAACGACCCGGCGGCGGCGCTTAAGGCGGGCATGGCCTTCGTAAGTGAGGACAGGCGCGGCGTGGGGCTGCTGCTGGATGAGTCAATTGAGGACAATATAGTGTTCTCCGCCATGCAGGTCAACAAGGAATACCTTAAGCTGGGCCAGAAGGACAGCGCGAAGATACGTGCCTTCGCCCAGAAGATGATAAGCGACCTGGACATCCGCTGCACCTCTCCTGCCCAGCTGGTGGGCACGCTTTCCGGCGGCAACCAGCAAAAAGTATGCGTGGCGCGGGCGCTGGCTCTGCATCCCCGCTTCATGTTCATAGCGGAGCCTACCCGCGGCATAGATATAGGCGCCAAGCAGCTGGTGCTGGAGACGCTGGTAAAACTGAACCGCGAGCAGCATATGACCATAGTCATGGTGTCCAGCGAACTGAACGAACTGCGCAGCATCTGCGACAACATCGCCATCGTCGCGGAAGGCAAGGTGGTTGACATACTCAAACCAAACGACAGCGATACCGCCTTCGGTTTGGCCATGAGCGGAGTAAAACCCGAAAGGGGGCTGAAAAATGAGTAAGCAGATCCTGTCCGGGCGAAAGCTCGGCGCCCGAAAGATCGCCGCGCTGGTAATGTTCTGCCTGGCGTTCGTGCTGCTGGTCACCAGCGTGACAGGGTACGTTTTAAGGGGCAGCCAGGGCGCGAAGGACAACCTGTACGAGCTGCGTACCGACGCGGTCGTTCACCAGGCGACCCAGGGACTGATAGACGAGATCGCCCGTCAGGCCCGCGCGGATAAACTGCAGCAGCTGCGCGCCGACAAGGCGGGCTTCCGCAAAATGGGCGAGAATAAAAAGAACGAGCTGCTGGACGAGGCCGAAAGCCTGGCGCGCGCGGAGGCCGAGGCCCTTTACGGGGACCCGGAGATCGCCGACAGGGACGCCTTCAACAGCGCCGTGGAGGCTCTGGAAGGCAAGCTTAAGCTTTCCAGCGGAAAGCGCGATGAGGAAAGGGAAGCGTTTGCCGAAGTCTATATAAGCCTGGTCGACAACGTGGGCAGCTGGACCCAGATAGCGGACAGCGCTGACGGCGACGAGGCGATATTCGAAGAGCTGTGCAAGGTGGAGCCCGACCTTAAAAAGGCGGAGTTCTCCCACATGAAGGCCTCCTTCGCGAAGCTGGCCCGCACCAAGGCGGACGAAGAGCGCAAAAAGCTGGACAAAGAACTGTATCAGCAGCTGGAAAACGAGATGGCCGGCGCCGTAGGCGACTGGGCCGCGCTGGAGGGCCTTGACGACGGCGCGCTCTGGGAAGCCATAATCAAAGACGTGCCTGCCGCTTCCGAGAGGGAAGACTTTAAAGCCGACCTGCTGGCAAAAGCCAGGGAAAACATCGCCAACACCCTTGAAGGCGTGGAAATAGTGGTGCAGCAGACCGACAGCGGCACCGCTTCCACCGCCGCGACGCTGGCGGACTATTCCTACTTTGTGGAGACTGCGGAGCTGGAGGCGATGAACAGCGATACCGAGACCGCTTACGAGGCGCTCTGGGCCGAGATCGTGAAGACCGTGCCCCAGCTGGACAGCCTGGGCGCGAAGCTCAAGCAGGGTATACGCGACAGCATCGAAAACGTGGTGTGGCCGGGCGGACTGGACTTTTCGGACAGATACAATTCATACACCGGCGTGGTCGGCACGTCTGAGGCCAAGGGCTCCACGATGCTCGCGTCCCAGGCGGAGAACCTGCTGCTGATGGCCGTGGCGCTGGTGCTGCTGGGCGCGGTGTTCTTCTTCTGGGGAAGCCTGACCGAGCGCTTCGGCGTGCCCCGCACCATAATCACCCTGTTCTTCATCTACCTGTGCCTTGCCGCCAGGTTCTACGACATCTCCGTGCCCATGATGATGGGCAACGTGCTGGAAAGAATGACCATGTACGGCGTGCTGGTGCTGGCGATGATGCCCGGCATACAGTGCGGCATCGGCCTCAACATGGGCATGACGATAGGCTGCATAGCGGGCCTGTTTGGCATAGTCATTTCCCTGCAGTACAACATGACGGGCGCTTCCGGCCTGATAATCGCCTGCCTGGTGGGCGTGACCGTCGCGGCGCCTCTGGGCTGGCTGTACTCCAAGCTGTTAAACCGCATGAAGGGCAACGAGATGACGATATCCACTTACGTGGGCTTCTCTTTCGTGTCCCTGATGTGCATAGGCTGGATGATGCTGCCTTTCACCAATCCCAAGATAATCTGGCTGTTAAGCGGCCGGGGCCTCAGGGTCACCCACAGCCTGCTGGGCTCCTACGCGCACCTGCTGGACAAATGGCTCGCGTTTGAGGTGCTAGGCATAACGGTGCCCACCAGCGGCCTGCTGTTCCTGGGGCTGTGCTGCCTGATAATGTGGCTGTTCTCCCGTTCCCGCGTAGGCATCGCCATGAGCGCGGCGGGCTCCAACCCCCGTTTCGCCCAAGCCAGCGGCATATCGGTAAACAGCATGCGCACACTGGGCACCGTGCTGTCCACCATACTGGCGGCGATCGGTATCGTTATTTACTCCCAGTCTTTCGGCTACGCGCAGCTCTATACCGCGCCCAGGCAGCTGGGCTTCATAGCGGCCTCCGCCATACTGATAGGCGGCGCCACAGTACGGCGCGCCCGGGTATCCCACGTGATCATCGGCGTGTTCCTGTTTGAGGGCGTGCTGGTGTTCGGCCAGCAGATCGCCAACGCGGCTGTGTCCGGTGGCGGCCTGAGCGAGGTAATGCGCATAATGATATCCAACGGCATCATACTCTACGCGCTCACACAGACGGGAGGTGCTCACCGTGACTAAAGGTATTGGAACCCGCGTGCTGGACAATCTGAAAAAATACGCGGTCACCTGGCTGTTTTTGTGCCTGTGCGTGTTCTTCGTGATCGTATCGGGGCTTGACATGAACTACGTAGCCAGCCAGCTGCTGCTGCGCCTGAACCGCAACGCCTTCATAGTCATGGCCCTGATAATCCCCATCATCGCGGGCATGGGCATAAACTTCTCCATCACCATCGGCGCCATGGCGGCGCAGATAGGCCTGCTGCTCACCATAAACTGGGGCATACAGGGAGTGCCCGGCATACTGCTTGCCGCGGGCATCACGCTGCCTCTGGCTTCCCTGTTCGGCTTTCTGATCGGCTCGCTGCTCAACAAAATGAAGGGGCAGGAAACGATCGGCTCGCTGATACTGGGCTATTTCGCAAACGGCGCGTACCAGCTGCTGTTCCTGTTCATATTCGGCTCCATAATCCCGCTGAACAGCAACGTGACCATAGTCGGCGCCAGCGGCGTGCAGAACACGCTGAACCTGACTGGCGACGTCGGGCTGTATACCGTTGTAGACGGAATAATGAAGATCGATTTTCTTACGGCGCTGTACGTGCTGGCGGGCTGTGTCGCCCTGCTGAACCTGGTACTGTATCTGCTGAAAAAGGTCAGCCTTAAGCGCATGCTGGTAAGCGTCATAGCTTCCGCGGTGATAGTGGGCATATTCCTGATCCCGCCGATCCACCAGGTGTTTGACGGCACCGGCGGGCGCAGCATAAAGATCCCCATGGTGACCTGGATTATCATCGGCGCGCTGTGCCTGTTCAACTCCGTTATCATGCGCACGCGGCTGGGCCAGAAGTTCCGCGCCGTGGGACAGAACCAGACCGTGGCCAACGCCAGCGGCATTAACGTCAACCGCACCCGCGTGATCGCGATAATGATCTCCACGGTGCTGGCGGGCTGGGGCCAGATACTTTTCATGCAGAGCGAAGGCATCGGCACGTTCCAGACTTATGCGGCCCACGAGCAGGTCGGTCTGTACGCCGGCGCCGCGATACTGGTGGGCGGCGCGTCCATAGACAGGGCCACCAACCTGCAGGCGCTGCTGGGCACCTTCCTGTTCCACTCCCTGTTCATAACTGCCCAGGCTGCCGCCAGCAACCTGTTCGGCGACAGCGTGGTGGGCGAGTACTTCAGAGCCTTCCTTTCCTACGGTGTCATCGCCTTGGCGCTCATACTCTACGCCTGGCGCAGCATCCAGCAGAAAAAGAGCAACCTGCTCCAGCAGGCCGGAAGATAGACCGCATACGAAACAAAACCGGAGTCTCAGATATGAGGCTCCGGTTTTATGTACTTTTGACTGGTCCATACGGCGCATCGTCTGTCAAACAGTCAGCTCCAAAGTTTCGTTTACACCGGAATCTACACCCCGATTCGTACCCCAACCGTGTTGCTCTGCAGGGGGTTTTGTTGACATTTCGTTTTGTTTACAGTCGCTCGATAACAAGCGGTTATGGCGCTCTTATTTAATTCGCATCCATAAACATGTCAAGCAGTCTTTTGAACGTATCCTGCCCGTCAAGACAGGTATCCGTGAGCCAGCCCCTTTCGTTATCCCACTCAAACAGTCCGCGGTAGTAAAACGCCTTCTTGCTGTCCTCAATGATGAAAGGAACGATGCCAAATCGCAGGCATTCTTTCAAGGCTATAAGCCGACCGACTCTGCCGTTGCCGTCCTGAAACGGATGGATCTTCTCAAACTCTGCGTGAAACGCAATAATGTCGTTTATCGTGACTTCCCGCTTTGCAGCGTACAAAGTGAGCAGAGCTTGCATGTGTGCGGGAACGTCTTTGGGCTTCGCTGTCTCACGCCCGCCCACGACATTGGGACGCTTTTTGTAATCGCCTACGGCGAACCAGTCAAGTGATGCGTCTTTTGTGTCGTGTTTCAGGATCTCGTGCAGCTTCTTGATGATATCCTCAGTCAGTACATCGTCCGCACAGTCGATCACATAGTCTATTGCGCGGAAATGATGAACCGTTTCCAGAATATCATCCACGGGGACGCCATCGCCCGCATCGAGAGTATTCGTCTCGAAGATCATGCGTGTCTGATCTTCTGTAAGGCGGCTTCCTTCGATATGGTTAGAGTTGTAAGTCATCCGTACCTGCAGTTCGTGGTACAGTCCGCCGGACACTTTTGCGCTCTTTTCATCGCGAAGGGTCTGCAGGATCGGATTGTTCGAAATCTCGCGGCAGAGCTGATCTTCCGTACATCCGAAATAGGCGCACAGTTTCTCCATTACGATGCGCGACAGCTTCTCCCCGTGACCGATTTTTGCTATAGTACGTGAGGAAATGCCGAGCTCTTTTGTCAGGTCTGAGCGCGTGACGCCCCTGTTTTTGAGTTTTTCTTCCAGCCCTTTATAAGATATCATTCTGAGTCCTCACTTTCATATTTACTTATTATACCACCAATGGGTCAAAAAGTAAAGATAATTTGACGAGAGCGGCAGAAAAGGTAAAGATTCATGATGGTGACAGGCATAACGATACCGGCAAAATAACCCCTATTTCCTTATACCATATAAAGAAAAGGGGCTTTTATATTGGGACATGAAGGCTTTATGCTGTTAGGTTGGTTTCGATCTGATTATCCGAAGGCAAAGGCTCATAAACGACAGTATTTGCCCGTTTTATAACGTGTAGCCGCATACCTGTTAAGCCTGTCATCCGTTAGCGGAATCAACGATTCTCAAACGATCGAGGACGATACGCAAACAAACAGCAGTAGATTGCAGCTGTGCAACGATAATCTTGAGTGGCGGGGAGATTTTTTCCGCCTCTGTCAGTGCACACGATCGGTGATATACACTTCAGCTCGCTTTATACGTTTGCTTCGCTCTCCGAAATAACGAAGCGAGAACGAAGCTGTTATTTCGGTTTCTTTGACGGTAACGTATACAGTTACGGATGTCTGACGGTGCGGACTCAAAATCGTTTACAGCGTAATTTGGTCCCCAATAGGTCCCCAATATGGTCCCCAATAGAATTTGGCATACTTCAGTTTTGACCCAAAACTGGCCAAAAACCTGCAAAAAATGACAGTTTAGCGCACGTTTGAGGGGCGTGTTCCGCAAGGAGTACGAGTTCAAGTCTCGTCAGCCGCACGTAAAAACAGGACGGATCTTAATTATCCGCCCTGTTTTTTTGCCTGTTTTTGCGCGTATATCGCGCTAAAAGCGCGATTTTGCCCGCTTTCGCCCCAGCCGCAGGGAGTACGAGCTCTTTTTCCACCCCTTATCCACCCCTTATCCACCCCTTATAGCTCTTCTTCCGATGGTATTTCGTTGACGTTTTCTTTTACATTCGGCTTGGTCAGCTGACAGATGAGGTTTTGCATCCTTTCGCTGTTCTGTTCAAGCATCTCCTTAGACACGTGGCCGTAGCGGTCGAGGGTAAAAGCTACTGTGGCATGGCCGAGGTTTGCGGACAGGGTCTTTATGTCACAGCCGCTCTGAAGTGACAGCAGGGCATAGGTGTGCCTCAGGTCGTGGAACCGCATGTTCTCGATGCCCATCTCCTTGACTATCTTCTTGAACGGCTTGTACAGCATGTTGATCGTCAGGTGTTCTCCGGTGCCGCATACGAACACGAAAGGGGAGTCAGACTGCTGCTTCAGCTTCCTGAGCCTTTCCATGACTTCATTAGGCGGCTTTATGGTGCGAGACCTCTGGTTCTTCGGTGTCTGGAAGTCATATACCCGTTCTTAAGCGTTCTCTGCAGTTGGCGGTATATACGTATCGTGCCGCTCTCAAAATCGACACAGTCCCAGGTAAGTCCCATAAGCTCGGCTTCCCTTAACCCGGTGAACAGGGAGACATAGTACGCGTCTTCGTACCTGTGCCCGCGGATCTTATCGAGAAAAGCGGTCACTTCTTCAGCGCGGAAAGGCCGCATCTCATAATGTATCTGACGGGGCACAGAACACCTGTCGGTCACATTTTCAGCTATGAGACCCTGCTCCACAGCTTTATCCAGTGCTTCGTGGAGCACACCGTGAGTGCATTTGACGCTCTTGGGGGACAGGCCGCCGTTAGACAGCTCGTTATAAAGCCGCTGGACTTGAAGTGTGGTAAGCTTGCACAGCCTGACTTCTCCCAGACCGGGCGCTATGTGAAGCCGGATTTCCAAATCGTACCGGCGCCGGGTTGTGTCCTTTACCTGTATGAGCCATTCATCATGCCACTTGTTGAGCCACTGACCGACCGTGTATTCGTCAGACACGGTATGTTTAGGGGCGGGAGTGACCGTAGTTACCGTAGTGGACGGCTTTCTCAACTCGCTCAGCTTTTCCATGACTTCCTTTTTCGTGCGGCCATATACCGACAACCTTTTCCCGTCTACGATCATACGGCCTTCGTAAGTATTATCGTCTCTGAACCTTATGGTTCCGTTGCCTTTCGGTGCTCTTCTGTTCATGCTTTGCCTCCTGACACAAGACTCCCCGCTAATCATAGATGTAGCGTTTTTTTCCGTCAATCAGCTTTCGTTTACAAAATGCGCCGTGAAAGCCTGATTTCTGCCTATTTTCCGATGTTTTTCACAGGAGATGATAGTTTTTTCTGCTTTCCTATTCACAGCTGCCCGTTGTTCATGATAAACTGTAGCCGGAAGAGAGTTCACTACGGTTCACGGGGAGGTCAACATGAAAAAGCTGCAGCAGGAGAAACGCTGGTGTGTCTGGAAGAAAGAAAAAGACCCGGACAACGAGAAACCCAGGAAGATGCCATATGTAAGCACATCAAAAAAAGGCAACCCCAATGAGCCCAACTATTGGCAAACATTCGAAGCCATGCAGCAGCTGAAAGAGTTGGATGAGAATGTTGCCGGGCTCGGTTTCTACCTGTCACAGCGTGAAAATGACAGTAATTACGTTGTTGGCGCTATAGATATCGACGCTCACAACGATGAAGGCAAACCAAACAGCCTCGAGGCGGAAATACTGGATATGTTCCGCGACACGTACATAGAGCGTACTCCCAGCGGAAACGGATATCACATAAACGTGTGCGGGACGGGTGTTGACGGCAGATAACGGCTTTACTATAATACTGCTGTGAGCGTCACAACGGAGCAGGGTCCTCTCGTGAGCGCTCAGCGGAAGACGTGAAGGGACAGGATAAAATGAACGGGTTTGTAAGGGCGACGCGGGAGCATCGGATCCTGCTTCTCGGGCATCAGGGCGTATACGGGGAACTGCCGGCCAATTCGCTTTCGGGCTTTAAGCGGGCGATCGATATGGGGCTGGACGGCATTGAGACCAACCTGCACGCCACGAAGGACGGCCGCATCGTGCTTATGCACGACGACGATGTAACTGCGACGACCCTCAGCGAAGGCAGGCTTACGCAGATGACGTTTGAGGAAGTGAGTAAGCTGAACGTGGCCGAAAAGTTCCGCCTCGGGTTTGGTTTTGAGCCGGTCCCCACGCTGAACGAGCTGCTTGAGATGGCCAAGCCAGTGCCGGGCTTTTTGCTGAACCTGGAACTTAAGGATTACCCCGAAATGATGGGGGACACGGCCTATCGGACGATAGACGGGATCGTCCGCCTGGTCGAAGAGGCGGGAATGGGGGAGCGGGTGGTGTTCTGCTCCCGGTCCTGCGCGGCGCTGCGCTATGTGGTCGGGGAATACTGCGGACGCTATCCGATCGAGAGCGTATATCCTTCCTACGTGATGATCGGGGATTTCGGGGAGGACATATATGAGCACTCGCTGTATGCCGCGGTGATCAACGTAAAAGTCCGCGAGGACGGTTCCCGCGACTGGCTGGAAGCGCAGAGGAAGCCTTTGCTGCCGCACGAAAAAATGACGGAGTTAAAGAGCTACGGCATGTGTCCCTGCATCTGCTGTTCCCCGTGGGACACCGAGGAGATAATTGGGAGAGCCGTGGAAGAGGGGATAGAAATGATCATTGCCAACTATCCCTCCAACACGAAACGGATCTTTGAACAGCTGAAGCTGCGCTGAGAGAGCGGGCCGATGCCGTCAACGATAACGGTCCGGACGCGATGGTGCAGGAAGCAGGGATACCTGTCCAGGTCCCCGTAATGGGCCCCGCCTCGGTCCACAAGGTAAAAAGATCGAAAAAGCGCGGATAACGCCGTGAAAGCAACGTTTGTTTGGAAAAAGAAAAAAAGACTCCCGGTCATAACCACGGAGAAGCATAAGCTTTTCGTGGTTTTATAATGCGCAATTATATGCTCTTGCAAGCCTGTGGAAACTATTCTTTTAGCGTTCAGATTGGTATGCAGTTTAGCAAACTACTGACATAATCCCGGGTTTTGTTTACACAAGAATTTGTACCCATCTATTGTGTCAAGTAGTTGTATTCGTGTTGTTTAATCAGTGCTTTTTCGGAAAGAATATATCTGTCACATCGATAATAGATTTATCAATAATACTGTTTTCTATAATATTATACTTACCGATTACAAAACAATTATTGCGGTGTTTTTTCAGAATACGGTATAGTGTTTTAATATTATTATTGAATAATGAAGCGAGTTTAAATTCACATATGAATTTCCCCATGCGAAAACCATAATACAGCTTCCGTACTCTTTTTTATGTACACCAGGAAATCTTCTTTCCCGAACAATCATAAACAAATCTTCTTCATTATCCAGCTTATAAGCTAGTTTTGAAAAATGAATAGGATTTCCATCTTCTTTCGGCAATTCGTAAAATGATTCTTGCCAACTGGAATCTGAGGTCAGATTAATTCCGCTTTCATTTCGGATAAAGAGGTATCGATAAGGCTGTGAATGATCTGATACGGCAATACGTCTCTTATTTTCTTTTTTATCTTTTATTTCATATTCTTTATAATTATCTTCTGAAGTTGAAAAACGAATTTTTCCTTCATCCGCGAATGTAAAGAACCGACTGTTCCAGTAGTCATGAACCAAAAAACTGCCGCCGTTATTTCAATTTCTCCGGTTTTCCGCGTATCTGCGTCAGCTGAAAATATAAGGATACAGCCTGTACGCCGCAAGACCGATAGTGGCGGCGAGACCCAGGCGCAGGAAGAATTTGTCGGCGGTCTTGCCGGAGTAGAAAAGCCTCAGGCACACGCCGGTCTTTATGGGATAGAACAGATGGACCTCTTTTTTGGTCATCAGGTCCAGCGCCAGGTGAGAAACGTAGCCCGCCAGCACCGCGAAGCCCAGGCGCGTGTAGATAAGGGCGAAACAGCCCGAAAACAGCGCCATGGCGATCAGCGAGTGGGTGAAGGTGCGGTGGGGTGACAGAAAGCCGAACATATACAGGAAAACTATGCCGACCGCGGCGGCTATGGACACCCGGCGGTTGGGCCCAGTCACGAATTCGCACACGCCGAGCTTGAAATACAGGTCCAGCGACGCGGCGGCAAACAGCGCCAGCGCGCCAAGCAATTGTCCGATCAGGGCGTCGTGCTTTTTGTCGTGGCTGACGGTGTCCACGTCCGCGAACACGCCGCCCACGGCGCCGCCCGCGACGGACACGATAACGTCGCTCAGGTTCTGCGGCTGGAGTATAAAGAATGACGCCGCCAGCGACGCGGCCATACCCACCGCCAGGTGCGTTCTGTTAAGCATGGTCAGGCTCCGGTAAAAAATTTAAGTCGTGGAAACGGTATCCGTTAAGCTCCGAGCGCTCAGGGCGCAGGTTCATTTGTCTTTACGGTCCGGGTTGCAGGCGCCGCAGGGCTTGTAACCCTGTTCGGTAAGCTCCCGGGCAGAAAGGGTGCTGTGCTGCCGGTTCCCGGTGTTTATGAGCAGGGTCTGCATGCAGTTGGACAGGTGGAACTTTCTGGTTTTGGTGTTCAGCACGAACAGGCCCTCTATGTACTCGGGGTTCAGCGCGTCGTAATGGCCACTGGCGAAGCCCGCGCGGTAGATCGCTTCCTCCCGCTCGGTCAGGCCTTCGGGGACGGCGGCGTTCCGTGCCGACTCCATGGAGAACCAGTCCCGGGCGGTAAAATAGTCCAAAAACGCGTCGGACTCCGCCAGAACGAAGCCGAATAAACATATCACGGCGATAAAAATCAAGAGTTTGTGTTTCATGGATGCATCTCCCGGATCGAATGACAGTTATATCACAACGGGAAGATTATACCATATCCGCCCGGACAAATCCAGTGGCGCCTCAAGTCCGTGACGGGGCGGACCCCTTTGACATTGCCCTAATGCGGGTGTATAATGTAAGGAACAAGAAAAGGAAAGGTTTTTCCGCGGTCTCCGCGGCAAACTCTTATGCCCGGCCTGCAAGAGTATTCACCCGTCGCCTCGGTGATAATCTCCGTGGCGATAATGCTGACCAGCGGGTTTCTGTTTACCCGGGTCACCAAAAAGCTGTCCCTGCCGGATGTGACCGCATACATACTGGCGGGCATCGCTATCGGTCCCTGCGGGTTAAAGCTGATAGACAGGGACATGATACAGGGCACCGCCTTCCTGTCGGACGTGGCGCTGAGTTTCATCGCGTTCTCCACGGGCCAGTTCTTCCGCTTTTCGGCGCTTAAGCAGAACGGAGCCAAGGTGATATTCATCACCCTCACCGAGGCGCTTCTGACCAGCCTGCTGGTGTTCGTGCTGACGTATCTGGTCTGGGGCTGTCGCTGGCGTTTTCGATAGTGCTGGCGGCGCTCGCCAGCGCCACGGCGCCCGCGTCCACCATGATGACCATACGCCAGACCGGCGCGAAGGGCGACTTCGTGAACACCCTGCTGCAGGTCGTGGCGCTGGACAACGTGGTGAGCCTGATGGCGTACTCCATAGCCATCTCCATCGCCGTGAGCAGCCTAAACGGCGGGCAGGTTGACATCCACAACATCCTTCTGCCCATAGGCACCACCCTGGCGGCGCTGGTGCTGGGCGGCGCGTTCGGCGCGCTTTTGTCCGCCATACTCAAAAAGCGCTCCACCGACAACCGCTTGATAATCGCGATTGCGCTCTTGTTCGCCTTCTGCGGCATCTGCGCGCTGTTCGACATAAGCCCGCTATTGGGCTGCATGTCCATGGCGACGGTGTACATAAACATCACCGACGACGACAAGCTGTTCAAGCAGCTCAACTACTGGTCGCCCCCGCTGCTGCTGCTGTTCTTCGTGCGCAGCGGCATGAACTTCGACCTTAAGGTGCTTTTGTCCACGGGGGAGGGCATGGGCGGCACTTCCCTGCTGGTGATAGGCGTACTGTACTTTATAGTCAGGATACTGGGCAAGTACATGGGCGCTTACCTGGGCTGCAGGGCGGCGGGCAAGTCCAGAAAGGTGACCAATTACATGGGCATGGCGCTGATACCCCAGGCGGGCGTGGCGATAGGTCTTGCGGCGCTGGGCGCGAGGACCCTGGGCGCCAACGGCGGGCCCATGCTGGAGACGATAATACTTTCCTCCAGCGTGCTGTACGAACTGATCGGCCCCGCTTCCGCCAAAGCCGCGCTGAGCCTGTCCGGCTCGTATTCGGATAAGATAGAGGACCTGGCGCCCGTGGACGAACTGATGCCCGACGGCACCCGGAAGACCGAGACCCAGAAGCTGGTCGAGCGCATCCAGCTTATACAGAAGACCCTGCCCGCAAAACTGGTGAACGAAAACGAGGAAGCGTTTACCGGCGCCGCGGAGGAATATTACGCCGCCGTCACCCGTGAAAGGCGCACGGGCAAGCGGATGAGAAGGTAACTCTTAGCTTTTAGCTTCGAGCTGACAGAAGCTTACAGCCAAAAGCTGAAAGCTTGTCCCGGAGGATAAAATGAACGACATTCTGAACGTATCGATCAAGATAGTGCTGGCCATCCTGGTGGGCGGCCTGGTGGGCTGGGAAAGAGCCTCCAAGCGCCACAGCGCGGGCCTGCGCACATTCATGGTGGTGACGCTCTCCACCGACATAGTCATGATGCTGGAGCTTTACCTGCACGACAGGTTCGGCGCGAGCATATACATCCTGTCCGCCGCGGCCATAATCGCGGTGTCGTCGGTGGCGGTGAACAGCATATTCTTCAGCGCGAAAAACCAGATAAAGGGCCTGACCACCTCCGCCACGCTGTGGGCGTGCGGCGTGATAGGGCTGATAATCGGCGCGGGCTACTACCTGGTGGCGGCGCTGGCGCTGGCGGGGCTGTACCTGACCATCTCCGTGATGCCCACACTGGAAGAGTACCTTAAGAACCGCTGCAACCACTTTGAGGTGCAGGCGGAACTGAACAGCGCCACCAGCCTGCCGTCCTTCGTGGCTACGGTGAGGGAGCTGGGCATCCGCATAGACGAGATAGAACTGAACCCCGCCTATGTGAACTCCGGCATAAGCGTGTACACCGTGGCGCTCACCATCGTCAGCAGCGAGCTCAAAAAGTACAAGACCCACAGGGAGATAATCGAGGCGCTCAAGAGCCTGGAGTACATAAGGCACATAGAGGAAATGAATTAAGGCGGTCTTGTCCCGCGTAAGGCCTTTTGCCGGATTCAGGCAGGCGTCATATGGCCCGCGCGGGGAAAAAAGACCCGTTCCACATACCGAACATAAGGAGTACGTTATGCCCGATACACGAATCACCAAGCAGAAACTCAAGGACCACTGGGGCTATTCCGGCAGGGCGTATATAATCGGCGCGCTGATCGCGGTGGCGCTGGCCAGCATGTTCTTTACCATGGTCACCAACCGCGAGCCCGCGGACAAGTATTCCGTGAATTTCGCCATAGTGCGCTCGTATTCCAACACCGAGCAGTTAAACGGCGTGAGCGACGAGCTGCTCAGGCTCGGTCAGGAGGTCGACCCGGAATTAAAGGCGGTCAAGTTCACGTCCATCATGTTCGAGGGCGACATGAACAGCCAGGAAGCCTACAACTATTACCAGCTTTACATACTGCAGCTGTCGGCGGGCAGCAACGACTTCTTCCTGCAGACGGAAGCGATGACCAGGTCCCTGCTCCAGGGCGGCAATTTAAGGCCCCTGGAGGAAGCGGAGTACTTTGAGCAGTTCGTGCAGAACCACCCCGAAGCGGAGATAATGTGGGAGAAGGAGCCCCTTCCCGAGGGCGTGGAGGAGACCGAGGACAACGCGGACCGGCCCGAGCACGCCTACGCGGTGAGCATGGAGAGCCTGGGCGGGGCGATACAGATGAATTCCTTCGACAACCGGGGCATGTACGCGGGCATGCTGATCTCCAGCGCCAACCCGGATACGTCCATGTACGTGCTGGACAAGTTCTATGACCTGTTAAAGCCCGCCCCGACCGAGGAGACGCAGGAATGACCCAGTCTTCCAAGGGCACGCTTAAGCCCAGGACCGCGGTGGTGATAATTATCCTCAGCGTTGGTGGGCTGTACGGTCTTGACGCGCTGGGGCGCTGGGCGATAGCCAAAGGCTGGATAAGCAATATGCTGGGCAGCGTCGTGCTGTGGCTGGTGGCGGTGGCGGCGTTCGTGTACATTTTAAGGAAGTACTGCCTAAACTGCATTTACGAGCTGGAAGGGCAGAAGCTGTCGTTTTACCGGGTGTTCTTCATAAAACCCCGGCTGGAAGAGGCGCTTTTGACCCGGGAGATACTGTTTTTCGGGGACGAAGCCAAGGCGGAAAGCAAATACGCCGTAAAAAAGCGAAAGAACTATTCCTACAAATACAGCCCCTATCCCAGGCAGGCGCTGGTGATGAAGCGGGAGGGCAGGCACGTGCTCATCCGCTTTAACCCCATGCCGGAGCTCGCGGGGGCGCTCAATGACGCGCTTAAAAAGAAATAGCCGCCCGGACCGCATAAAGTGCGGTCCCGCGGCGTTTTATTTTGGATACATCACGGAAAAACACAAAAGGAGGCGCTTATGGCTTGTATCCCGGACGAACACCGCTATGAAAACATGGTCTACCGCCGTTGCGGCGCCAGCGGCATCCTTCTGCCCGCCATCTCCCTGGGGCTGTGGCACAACTTCGGGGACATAACTCCCTTCGGGCAGCAGCAGAGCGTGCTGCGCGCGGCATTCGACAGCGGCATCACCCACTTTGACCTGGCCAACAACTACGGACCGCCCTACGGGGAAGCCGAGCGCAATTTCGGCATCCACATGGACAGGGACTGGCACACCCACCGCGACGAACTGATCATCTCCACCAAGGCGGGCTACGACATGTGGCCTGGTCCCTACGGCGACCACGGCAGCCGCAAGTACCTGATCGCGTCCCTGGATCAGTCCTTAAAGCGCATGCACCTGGACTATGTGGACATATTCTACCATCACCGCCCCGACCCCGACACGCCCATAGAGGAGACCATGGGCGCGCTGGATCATATAGTCAGAAGCGGCAAGGCGCTGTATGTGGGCATATCCAACTATAAGCCCGAGGAGGCGAAGGTCGCCATAGAGACCCTGGAAAAACTGGGGACTCCCTGCCTTATCGAGCAGCCCAGCTACTCCATGTTCAACCGCTGGATCGAGAACGGGCTGACGGACGTGCTCAGGGAAAAGAAGGTGGGCTGCATCTGCTTCGCGCCTCTGGCGGGCGGCCTGCTCACGGGCAAGTACCTAAACGGCATCCCGGCGGATTCCCGCGCGGGGCACGACCCCAGGTTCCTTAAGCCCCAGAGCATCACCGAGGACAAGCTGGACAAGGTGGCGCGCCTGGCGGAGATAGCCGCGCAGAGGGGGCAGAAGCTGTCCCAGCTGGCGCTGAGCTGGGTACTCAGGGACAGCGTGGTCACCAGCGCGCTGATAGGCGCCAGCCGCCCCGAGCAGATCACCGAGAACGTGCAGGCGGTGCACGCGGAGCCCTTTACCGAAGAGCAGCTTAAGCAGATAGACGAGATACTGGCAGGCTAAAGCAGGGAGGACAGGCTATGACCAAGCGAGAACGCACAGTCGCCGCCTTCAGGGGGAAGGAAGTCGACCATGTGCCGGTGTGCATGTGGAAGCACGTGCCCCAGAAGTACTGGGAGGACGAGGACGCCTTCGCCGCGTTCCAGGCGGACGCGTACAAGGCCACGGACGTGGACTTCATGAAGCTTTCAGGCGACAGGTACTTCCCCTGGCCCGCCCCCGTGCTGGAGGGCATCCAAGACGCGAAGGACCTGTACAAACTGGAGCCCCTGGGGCCAAACCATCCCCACATCCGTGGGCAGATACGGCGCACGGGCAAGGTGGTAAGGGCGCTGGGAAAGGACTGCGTGACGCTGTACCTGGTGTTCGTGCCCCTGTCCTGCATAAGGCTCAGAATAGGCTATGACAGGATGATGCGCTTCATGCGGGAGGACCCAGAGGCGGTAAAATACGCCTGCTCCGTGGTGGCGGAGGACCAGAAACTGCTGGTGAAGGGCGTGATAGAGGACGCGGGGGCGGACGGCATTTTCTACTCCGTGCAAAACGGCGAGGAGAACCGCTTTACCTTCGACTTTTACCGCGAGTTCGTCACCCCGAGCGACAAATCGGTGCTTGACTATGCCAACAGCATAAGCAATATGAACGCCATCCACTTCTGCGCCTGGGAGGGCGTGCCCAACCGCATGGCGGTGTGGCACGACTATAAGGCGAGCGTGATAAGCTGGTCCAGGTATATGGACGTGATGGACATAGCCGAGGCCAAAAAGCTGTTCGGCTGCACTGTGTGGGGCGGCTTTGACAACCGCCCGGGCTCGCTTCTGTACACCGCGCCGAAGGAAGAGGTGGAAAAGGAGACGCTTTCCCTCATACGGCAGGGCGGCAAACGGGGCTACATACTGGGCAGCGACTGCAGCATGCACGACGAACTGGACGAGGAAAGGATCCGCTGGGTGTCGGAGACCTCCCGCCGCGTGTGACGCAAAATCAAACAGAAATAAACAAACCGAATAATACCGAAGGGGCGCTTATTGACGAGGCGCCCCTTTCGCGCCTAAGGCGGACGATTGACCAGGCGCGGGAGCGATGGTATAATAGCCCCAAATGCTTTAGCCCTGGTCAGGCGGGCACCAAACACGGTGCGGGAAAGGCGTATTATGGAAAAGAAAAGCGCGCTCAGGAGAATCACGGACAAACTGTACGGCGGGATAGACCTGACCTGGCCGAAACTTATACTCTACGCCGCGGGCACGGCGGTGCTGACCGCGGTGCTGCTCACGGTGCCCGTATTCAAGGGCACGTCCTTTGCCAGGATGGGCGAAACGCTGGAAGCGTGGATATTTTTCGCGGTGATCATGATGGCCAACTGCAAAAAACCGCTGGAGTCTGCGCTCAAGACGTTCGTGTTCTTCCTGATCAGCCAGCCGCTGATCTATCTGCTGCAGGTCCCGTTTTCCTGGCAGGGCTGGGGGCTGTTCAGGTACTATAAGTTCTGGTTCATCCTTACGCTCTTCACGTTTCCCGCCGCTTATATCGGTTGGTACATCAAAAAAAGGAACTGGCTGAGCCTTATCATACTGCTGCCGGTCATGTGCCTGCTGGCGTACATGTGCAAAGACGGTATGAAGCATGTGATATACAGTTTTCCCAACATGCTGATAATGGTGCTGTTCTGCGTTTTGCAGGTGCTGCTGTACCTTTACGTGTTTACCGAAAAGATCTCCCAGAAGCTGATCGGACTTGCGGTGCCCGCGGCGTTCGTCGCGGTGATGCTGCTCATGCCCCCAAACGCGGATTTCTCCACCAGCCAGTTTCTTCCAGACAGTCCCGCGCTCACAGAAAACGCGGTCGCCGCGTCGGACGATACCGGCATAGCCGAGATCGCCGTAACGGGCAATGGGGCAGACAGCACCGTGCGGATAAGGGCGCACGCTTACGGCGCCACGACGTTCACCGTAAAGGACGGCGAAAAGGAGTACCGTTACCGTATCCGCATTTACGAGGACGAACTGGGCACCAGCCGCGTAGAGATCACGCCCGAATAACACGGGTCTTCCGCGCGGCATCCGCCAAAACACAGCCGGCGTGACCGATGACGGTCACGCCGGTTTCGTATGCTTTACTGAGGATCACAGCTCCCAGATGCCGGACGCGCGCGAAACGGAGTTTATCTGAGGCCGCGGATGAGCGCCAAAAGGCTCAGGCACTTAAGGCGCAGGGTCTCGGCTATGAGTTCCTCCCACGACAGCCCTACTGGCACGGCCGCTGCTTCCGTGTCGGTAATGCCCGCGAGGCTCGCGAGCCTCTCCCACAGCGCTTCCGCCCTGAGTTTCCTGAAGGACGCGGCGTCGCCGGTTTTGCTTTCCAGCGCTTCCAGATAGGAATAGAACATGGCGCGCTCTTCAAGCAGGGCGCACTTTGCCGTATCGTCTCCCGCTTCCCACAGCAGGGCGTACAGCTTCTCCGCTTCCGCGATCAGGTATTCCGCCGTCCCATCTTCGGAAGGATATTCGGGGACAGCCTCAAGTTTCGTTCTGTCGAAACGGACGGTATCGGGAGTTTCGGTGTTTCCCGCTTTTGAGTGCACATGGTTGCTGAAGCGGGGAGTGGCGCTCACTTCATTGCCGTAATCAAACGTGATGACCGCGCCGTTGACCGCCATGCCCTTAGCGATCTCGTCTTCGGTGACGACGGTCGAATACTCGAACTGCAGTGTCTCGCCCTGCGCGAATGTTTCAGCCGCCGCGATGGGCTCGAAGCCCGCGAGGCTGTCATACACGGCGACATTGAATACGTCGCTCCCGCTTTCGTTGGTGAGTGTGATGATATAATCTATGGTCTCGCCAAGCTCGTAGTACTCGCCGTTTGCGGGAGCGTGGGTTTCGGTCTTCATCGCCTTCAGACCGGTGGGTTCGCCGACAGCGCCCTCGCGGGGGAAATAGAGCGTGAACGTGCACACGTTGCTCTTGCAGAGCAGTTCCATTTCCCCCGAGCTCACGGAAGCGGGGTCATAGCCGTAATAGCAGACGGATATGGTCACGCAGCCGGAGTTGACGGGATCGTCGGGCGTTTCCTTTACGTAGGTATGATAGTCCTGCATGTCTTCCCCGTTGGGATGGAACACGGAGTCTATTTTGTAATCCGCCTCGTTGACCGCCGTCTCTTCGGGACCCAGGTACGAGGGATTGTTGGAGGTCGGCGCGAACTCCGTGTCGCCGTTATACCAGTATTTTCCTGCCGTCTGAAGCGGGACATTCCCCGTATTGGTGACGTTATGCGTCACGTTAACCTTCGTTTCGTCAAATGAGCCTTCCATATAGGCGTCGTACCGGTGATCTTCGAACATATCGTTTACGTCTATCGACAGTTCCAGCGCGGGATGTTCGACAATCGGGATCGGCTCGGTCTTGGTGTGGGAGGGGTCGCGCTTGCAGGTATACGTAAGTTCGCCCTCCTCCGTCTCGGTGGGCTGTTTCGTTACCTTGCCTTCGTCCCAGTCGTGCCCGAGGGGCGCGTCGTTGCCCGTATCGGAATGCGCGCCGCAGCGGGCGCACACCCAGTAAAACACGCCGTAATGGATGCAGTCCGCGTAGCCCGTGTACACCTTTGTCGCCCAGTCGTGGCCCAGTGCGGGCAGGTTTTCGACTTTTCGCGCGCCGCAGGAGCAGAAATAGGTGACGTAACCGCCGGATGTGCAGGTTGGGTCCACGCGGCCGACTTCCTTCCACACGTGGGTGTGGGGTCCGTCCGCAAGGGCTGACGGCAAAAGGCTCATGAGCATCATAAGCGTGAGCGCGAACGCGATAAACCGTTTCATGGCAGTTTTGGCCTCCTTAGGTGGGTCTGTGTGCGGATGCCGCCGCATGCGGCAAGGCTTTCCGCCCGCGCGGGGCGGCGCTTTGGGGATTTAATACGGCGTCCTGCTTTCCGAGGGGGAAAGCGAAGTGAGCGTGAAGCCGGGGCTTTCGGTATCGAAGATTATGCCGTCTTCCCGCCCGATCAGGGGCAGCGCGGAGGGGATGGACGAAGGCGCGCTCCCGTCTTCTGCGAAAAAGCCGCCGCACAGCCCGGCGCACATGAGCATCGCGTCGTAGAGCAGCGCCAGCGCCCGGGTCAGGGGGTCGGGATACACGGAGGGGAGCAGTTTGGTGAGCAGTTCGTGGCGACTGAACCAGGCGTCCCGTTCCGCCTGCAGGCTTTCCGCCCGCTGCGGGTCAGCTTCCGCCATAAACGCGTACAGGTAGTCTGTCTCCTTAAGCCAGGCGGCTTCGGCCTGCTTTAGCTCGTTTTCGTCTTTCGCCGAAGCGGTGCGCTTTATAAGCGCGCGGTGCCCGGAACAGCACTTTACGCGCAGTGTCACGGTGCCGCCTTCTCCCGGTTCGAACGTAAGCGCACAGTGGTCTTCAGGCGTGGGGTCGTGGGGAATGTAGAGTTCCGCTTTCGCCGTCGAAGTCGCAAAAACGGAGTTGCTGCCCGCGCTCTCCCAGATCGCATAGACCCGGTTTATCAGTTCGCCCGTTTCGCACTCCTCTTCGCTCGGGGCGTACCTGTATTCCAGATATGCCTTTTCGTCAGGATCTATCCGGTCTATCACCGCCCAGGCGCCCGCATCCGCGGGTTCCAGGGTGAGGTCCAGCCGCACGTTCTCGATCGGACCGCATCCGGTATCGGGACCTGCGGGTGTGACGGTTATGCCGAACACGATCTCCTCGCCGGGGGCGAACCGCCCCTTAGGGTCTTTGGGCCGGTTCACGACTTCGATGTCCGCCGTGCAGGAGACAAGGGGGATAATTCTGACGTACACGATGTTGGAATCCGCGCGCCCGGTTTCCCCGGTCTCTTTATCATTGATATCAAACCACACTTTGTTGATAAAGTGGTCGCTGAAGGCGTCTTCGTACGCCGAGGGTATCTGAGAGCCTTCGGACCGGGACGCGGGTCTTGCCTTAAACTCCATTTCCAGGTGATCCTTTGCGCCCGCTTTTATGGTGTAATCGGACACCCATTCGTCGTCCGGGAGCGGGGACATATATGCGTACAGCGTGCCGGAGGCGTCTTTTGAAGTGAGGTTGGTGACCGTCGCGCCGAAGAGCAGCGTTTCGCCCATGCCGAAGCGCCCGCTTTTGTGGGCGGGAGAGGAAAGCAGTTCCAGTTGGATAATTATCCCGCCGTCCGGCTGCGCGGGGATGACTTCGGTGCACACGACTTCGGAGGACGCGGCCTGCCCAAGCCCCGTCACGGGGTCGTTCCACCTTGCCAGCGCCCGGTTGTACACGGGCGTAGAGTAGGGAAGGACATCCTGCCCTTCGGCGTTACCCTCGGGCACGGTGTATCCGTATTCCAGGTATTCGCCGGTTCCCGCGCCGAGCAGCGGGATGCTATTCCGATACCCGGCGCCGGGACCGTCCAGCTGCTGGTAGATGTACAGGTCCCGTATGTCGTTTTCCGTATCGTTGGTCACGGTCACGCCGTACACTATGGTCTCGCCATATTCAAAGCGACCAAGCGGGTCCTTTGGGGCGTTTACCACTTCTTCGGTGATCTTAAGGCCATCGCCGCCCGCGGTGGCGGGGGAGACCAAAGCGGGGTATATGCGGGCCGTCCAGGCGCCGGAGTACACGTTTTCCTCCGACCCTGCGGGAGCGCCGGAAGCCATGTATGCCGCCTCGCCATAGGGGAACACGCGCGTGCCGTCCTTATACTGCACTTCGGGGAGCTTGGGCAGTTCGAGCCTTGCGGAAAGCGATCTGCCCGCTTTTAGCAGCTCCCAGCCCTCGGGCGCGGTGGTTTCGGCGCCGAAAGAGATGTCCTGCCCGTCGGTGAGCGCCGTCACCAGCGTCACGTTGCTTATGTCCTGCCTGCCGGTGTTGGTCACGGTGAGCAGCACGCTTTCGCCGTCCTGTTCGCCGGAAAGTTTGAGCGCCGCGCCGGACGCGCTGCCGTAAGAAGGCACGGTCTCGGTGCGGGTGTGGGAGGGGTCGCGGCGGCAGGTGAAGAGCCTGAGACCATCTTGGGTCGCAGTTGGCGCTTTGGTCATCACGCCCTCGTCCCAGTCGTGGCCCAGGGGCTTGTCGTTGCCGGTGCCGGAATGGGCGCCGCACACGGAGCACACCCAGTAAAACCTGCCGTAGTGGGTGCAGTCGGCATCGGCGGTGTACACTTTTTTGCTCCAGCTGTGGGTGTGGCCGTCCGCAAGCGCGCAGGGCACGGCGCCCCAAAGCAGCGCGAGCGCCAGCATCAGCGCGATAAACCGGTTTTTTGCCATATCCCGACCCCCTGTAAAAGTATCGTTTCCCGCATAGATTGTAGCACAGAACGAGCGGCTTGTCATCCTTTTTTGCGCGCCGGGCAAAGCGCGTCCATGCCTTTTCGGGCGGCACGGGGCGCAAAAAGACCGCCGGCTGTCTGCCGGCGGTCCGCCAATGATAAGCTCAGTCGATGCCGCCCATGAGCAGCGCGGCGTCTTTGTACAGGTCCATAACGAGTTCTTCCGCTGTTTCGGGCGCGGAGCGGTAGAACAGAGAATACAGTTCGCCGTCGGCGTCGCCCAGTATGTCAAGCGACATGTTCCAGCCCGCGATAAGCGGTTTAACGTTCCTGTCCGCTTTTTTGTAGGCGGCGTTCACTGCCTGTTCCAGACCGGTCTTCCATATCTCCCCGGCCATGGCGAACAGGCCGTCCGCCTGCCCGTCCGCGGCATTTACGAAAAGCGCCCTCGTGTCCGCCATGGCTTCGGCGGCAAACCCGGCGTAATGCTCTGCGACTTCGCAGTCGCTGCCGTCAAGGGCGCCGATCTCCCTTCCGCTTGTGACGAAACTCTCGGACGCGTCCGACGCTTCGTACTCGCCCGTAAGACCCAGGGGCAGCCTTGCCGGCGCGGTGTTAATGACGCAGCACAGGTCCGCGCACCTTAAGCGCAGGGTCTCGGCTGCCTTTTCGTCCCCGAACAGGGAGGCGACGGCGTCCGCGTAATCGAAGAAGGCCTGTTTGTCCGCTTCCGCCGTTTCGGCGGCTTCGCCCAGGACCGCGGGTATCGAAGCGTACAGCTTTTCGGCTTCCGCCCTCCAGAGTTCGGCGGCGCCGGCAAAGTCGCCCGCAAGGGAAAGCTCCTGGGCGGCGAGCGCGGTCTCAAGGTGTTCGGAGCAGGTGTGCAGGGTGTATTTCGCCCCGGTATCGCCAATAGTCTCAGGTATCAGGGCACAGTGGTCCTCGCTGTCCGGGTCAACGTCCTTTCCCATATACCAGGTCCGGGTGATGGTCTCCGTGCGGCAGAGCTCCGTGCCGGGATTGTTTTTGTTTTCGTAGGTCTCCGGGTCATAGCCGACGCAGTAGAAGCTGACCGTTGTGGAGCCGAACAGTTCTTTTGTCTCTGAACCGGGAATAATGAACGTATTGAAGAAGGGGGTAAAGCACATTTCCTGCTTCGAGGCGCCCGGATCGAATTTGGAACGGGCTATGCTCCCGCCGAAGCCGTCGCCGTAGACATAGTAATGGATCACCATCAGAGGCACGTTTCCCGTGTTGGTGATGGTATGCCACACGCTCGCGCCGTCATTATAATCCAGTATGGCGGGACTGTCGGTGATCTCCGTAGTGATATAGGTAAGGTGATCATGAAAGATCTCGTCATAATCCCACTTTATCGTAAGCCCCGGTTTTTCGTCCGCGCCTGTCGCCGGTATGGGTTCGGTTTTGGTGTGGGACGGGTCGCGCTTGCAGGTATAGGTCCTTATGCCCTCCTCGGTCGCGGTGGGCGCCTTGGTCACCACGCCTTCGTCCCAGTCGTGGCCTAACGGCGCGTCGTTGCCCGTGTCGGAATGGGCGCCGCAGCGGGAACACACCCAGTAAAACACGCCGTAATGGGTGCAGTCGGCGTAGCCCGTGTACACTTTTTCCGCCCACTCGTGGCCCAGCGCGGGCAGGTTTTCGGCTTTCCGGGCGCCGCAGGAGCAGACATAGGTGACGTGACCGCCGGCTGTGCAGGTGGGGTTCACGCGGCTGACTGTCTTCCACACATGGGTGTGGGGTTCGTCCGCAAGGGCAGAGGGCAGAACGCCCGCAAGCAGTATAAGCGCCAGCATGAGCGCGGCAAATCGTTTCACGGTATAAACCCCCTTCGCGCGGGTCTCCTAACATAGATTTTACCACAGTTAAACGCGTTTGTCACCTGCCGGATCTCGTATCGCAGGGGAATAAAAGACCGCCGGCGTGTGCCGGCGGATATTCGGGGGCGCGGATATTTGTTTTGACGGGTTTTTCAGACGGCTTTAATCGTCCGGATACTTATACTTTACTCCGTTCTGCCTGCAGTATTCTTCGGCGTAAGAGCCCTGCCAGACGGTGGCGGTGAGCCCCTCGATGGGCGCGGTGAACGTGCCGCCGCCCACCCTTAGCACGTTAAACGCGTCCCTGCCTATATGCGTCACGCTGCCGGGGATGGTTACCGAGGCAAGCGATGTACAGCAGTAAAACGCGGTGTCGCCGATGCTTGTAACGCCCTCAGGGATAACGACCGACGTCAGCGCTTCGCAGCCGTGGAACGCGCTGCCGCCGATCTCGGTAAGCCCTTCCTTTAGATATACCGAGCTCAGGCTTCTGCAGAACAGAAACGCCTGTTCTTCTATGCTTGTCACGCTGCCCGGGACCGTTACCGATCTTAGGCGCACGCAGTCGGAAAACGCGTAAGCGCCTATGCCCGTGACGGTTTTCCCGTCCAGCTCCGACGGGATATCGAGCGTTTCGGCTTTTCCGCTGTATTTGGTTATTTTCACGGTGCCGTCGGAAAGCTTGCGGTAAGTGTAGTCGCTGCCTGACAGACCGCAGCCGGTCAGCACCAAGGCAAGCGCCAGCAGCAGGCAAATTAGCGGCAGAGTCTTATTCATACGGCATCTCCTTTCAGGCATATCCAGGGTCAATGATACCACAGGAAAAAGCGCCTGTCACCTTTTATTTGCTTTGAGGGCGGGGAAAGGCGGGCCGCGCCGCCCAAAAAGGGAGGTCCCGGGCGCAAAAAACCGCCCCGCAAGCCGTACGGCACGGGGCGGTCAATGTGTGTTCAGATGTCCAGGTAAAAGTATATGTCCTTTTTGCCTTCCTGATTCGTGCCTTTGTATACCTCGGTGTCCAGCCCGCCTATGCGGAAGCCGCTTTTAAGGTAAAACAGGCACGCGCCCAGGTTGTTGTCCTGCCCTATGGTGTAGATGCCTTTGTAGCCGCGCCGGGAAGCCACACGCTTTGCTTCTTCGATCAGCATTTGGGCGGCGCCTTTGCCGCGGTATTCCCGGTTTACCTTTAGGTCGTAAAGGTACATGTAGCCAAAGGGCGCGTTCCGCATCACGGCGAGCCCCACGCAGGCGCCGCCGTCGTAGACGCCGATGAACGCGCAGGCGGGCGACATACGGTCAAAGTCGTAGTTTTCGTCCGGAAAGCACATTTCTTCCGTGCTGTCCGAAAGGCTTATTTCGTACGTCCACTGCCCGCCGGCATAACTTGGAAACAGCTTTCCGAACAGGGTGAAGGGCTGGTTGGGCAGGTTTATGTCCCCAAACTCATCCCTGCCGATAAGCCGCGTTTCCAGCATGGCTGCCTTTGCCTATTCCCCGCGGGAATATTCGGTGGGCAGGTCGGCTTCCTTTGAGAGCTCCGCGCCGTACCTGCACAGCAGGGAGGCGACTATCATCATTATGCCCATGGAGAAGGACACGGTGTCGCCCGTGGTAAGCTCGGCCACGTCTTTCATGAAATGCGCCATCACCCGGTAAACGAAGTCCGCGACGATCTTGGTGCCCACGGGGATGCATATGGCGCAGATGCCCAGGCGCATAAGCTCGCCCGCGCCCTCGAAGGTGAAGGGAGTGCCGGTAGCCAGCTCGTGCTCGAAGTACTTCTGGGCGAGCTTGGCGAGCACCGCTTCCCCGGCGCACAGCACTATGCCCGTCGCCAGGGTGGCATAGCAGGTGTTGATGCTGATCTCGGCGTGCTTTTCGATAAAGCCGCGGATGGTCACGCCGCCGAGCTTTATCCCTTCCGGGAACAGGGGCAGGCTGATCAATCCCGCGGCGCAGAGTATGCCGCCCACGAGGCTGAATACGAACACTATGCTGCTGAAGATCTTGCCGAGTTTGGCCAGTTTTTGCAGGGTGCCGAGTGTTTTCATCGTTATTCCTCCGGAAAATGTGTTGGTTTTATCAAATCGCGTTCCCCAGCGGCGCGGGCGCGCCTAAGCAAGGGACGCGGATTCGGTATCGGTCAGGCACGGGCGCGCGGCTATTTGCCGTTTTTCGCGCCGTACACGCCCGTAAAGTGGCGGGCGAACGCCTCGATTTGTTTAAGCGCCCACTGGGTCTTGTCCGGCTCCCGGTCGCACAGGCGGATCAGTGCGCTTATGGGCGCGGTGTAGCTTAGCGCCAGCATCCCCGGGTCGTCTTTGACCAGCAGCCCCGCGGTCTGCATGCCCTCGAATATGCGGGAAAACATGTCAGTGAGCCCGGTCAGAAAGTGCTTTGTGGCCAGTTCCCGGGCGCGGGGGTCGCGGAACTGCTCGATGGAGAGCAGCTTGCGGGTCTTTACGACCTTTTCGTCAGACACGGTAAAGCGGGTGAGCCGTATCGTCAGGTCCACCAGTTCCTCAAGGGAACCGGGCACGGGGGGCAGGTTGCCTTCGGAGCCGAAACGCGCGGCGTAATAGGTGGACATCTCGTCCAGCAGGCTGTTCCAGATGTCCTGCTTGCTTTTGAAATGCCGGTACATGGAGGATTTCGCCAGCCCCAGGGACGCGGTCAATTCCCTTATGTTGGTGCCCGCGTAGCCGTTTTGTGAAAACATGTCCAGCGCCGCGGAGAGTATGCGTGTTTTGGTGTCCTTCGCCATGGGTGCCTCCGGGTCAGAACTGCGGGCGGGGCGGCATACCGTTTGCCGCGCAAAAAACCGCGGCCGCGCGGCCTATGATTATAGCGAACGCGCGGTCACGTGTCAATGGGGAACGCGGTTTATTGCTTTTTTACGCCTCGTGTATCAGCCTTAAGGCGTTCTTATAATAGATGTCGTCCAGTATGTCTTTTTCGAGGCCCAGGGAGTCGAGGAATTCCCTGTGCTTGTTGTAGTAGTAGTCCCGGCCGTAAAGCACGCGGGTCCTGAAGCGGGTCAGGAAGCCCTTGGTGTATTCGGTGTCCCTGGACAGGGCGCGCAGGCCGGAGTTGGCGGAGATGTCGCAGTACAGGTTGGGGTACGTTTCCAGCAGCCGCTCGATTTCCCCGCCGGGGATCACAGGGCCGTCCGGATAGGGCATGGTCCTGTACAGCTCGTCTTTGGAGATGTGCGCCCAGAAGCCGGGGGCGTGGCCGATAAAATCGGTGCCGGGACAGAGCTTAAGCACCCTTTCCAGGCAGTCTATGCCGCCGCCGTACCACCAGGAGGGGCGGGGGAAGAGCTTGCCGCTTTCGTACTCGTAGTCGAAGTGCAGCAGCACGGGCAGGCCGTTTTCCCCGGCAAAGCGGAACAGGCGCAGGGCGTCGGGGTTGTCGTACATCATGCGCAGCTTCACTTCGCCGCAGATCTTCACGTCAAAGGAACCGATGGCCGCTTTCAGGCGGTTTATGGCGTACGGATCACGCGGGTCGGGCGCGAAGCCCAGGGTGAAACGGTCGGGATACTCGCGGATATACTCCAGCGTGGCGTCCAGGGGCACGGCGGCAAGGGGAGTGGCGCGGCTGACGCACCAGCTCACGTCCGGGTTGCACTCGGTTTGGGGGGTCTCCCAGGTGAGCAGCCAGGTCTTGTCTATGCCGCACTCGTCCATGTTGTCCACGAGCTTTTTGGCGTTGTAGCCGTGGTAATACGCGTGGTTGTGGATGTCGATTATCATTTCCGCGCCTCCGTCACGCGTTGTCCGCGCCGTACCAGCGCCCGCCGTTCAGTTTGCTGTCTTCTTCCAGTATCTGCTCGTAGTTTTCCGCTACAGTGCGGTAGGCCTCTATGTACTTGTCTATGCACTCGGGCAGGTATTTTTTGAAGGGCGGTATGGACACGCAGTACATCTTCTCGGAGGGCGCGCAGGCGGCGTCCAGATCCCTGACGTCCCGGTCCGCGAACGCGATGCGGGAGGGCTTGCCGATGTTGTAGAAGTCGAAGGTCTTAAAGAACGGGTGGGTGTGCAGGCAGAAGTTGCCGCCTTCCCAGCAGTGCAGCCCGCCGGTCTCCTGCCTGATCGCTTCGGCGAAGCGGCCGGAGGACAGCCCGCCTAGCTCCCCGGGCCTGTATGTGCCCTGGGGCAGGTACCAGGCGCCCATGGTGGAGCCGGAGCCCTTTTCGGGGCGGATGGGGTGCAGGCCCTTTATGTCGTCTATGCCGTCGCAGAAGTACTGCATGGCTTTGTCTATCTCGGCCATGCGCGCGTCGAAATGCTTGAGCTGGCCCAGCGCCAGGGTGCTGCACAGCTGGTTGGCGCGGCCTTTCACGCCGCCCAGGGCGATGTGTGCGTAGGGGAGCAGCTCCGGGTCGGTGATGTTCTTTTCGTTGTTGCGCTCGTAGTGGCCGTACGCGAGGGCGCGCTCGTAGAGCCGCTTGTCGTCGGTGACCAGCATGCCCAGTTCGCCCGCGGCGAAGGACTTCCAGCTAATCATGCTCATGGCGGCTATGTCGCCGAAAGTGCCCACCTTCCTGCCCTTGTACAGGGCGCCGTGGGCGTGGGACACGTCCTCTATCACCTTAAGCCCGTACTTTTTCGCGATGGGCATTATCGCGTCCATGTCCGCGGGGTAGCCGAAGTAGTGCACCACCATTATGGCCTTGGTGCGGGGGGAGATGCAGCGCTCGATGTCGCCGGGGTCCATGCTGAGCTTTTCGTTGATGTTGCAGAACACCGCGCTGGCGCCGAAGTTGATGGCCTGGGACACGGTGCCCCAGTAGGTCTTGGTGGGGCAGATGATCTCGTCGCCCATGCCGAGACCTATGGCGAACATGGCGGCGGACAGAGCCATGGTGCCGTTGGTGAAAGCCAGGGCGTAATCCCGCCCCTGCCATTTGGCGAATTCATCCTGGAACCTAAGCGTCACGTCCGTGCCGGAAAACTTGTTTTTGCGAATGACTTCCAGGCAGTTCATCTCGTCTTCTTCGGTTATGATGGGCCAGTGGAACAGCTCGTCGGGCATTTGGGTGTGGTCAAACAGTTTTTCGCCGCCGCAGAGAGCCAGCTTCTTTATCATACTTTCACCGCCTTAAAATATATTAGTGACCGTTACTCGAAACGGGGGATCTCGATCTCCTTGCCGCCCGCCAGCGCCGAGGCGTGGGCGAGTATGCCCGCCGCGCTCACGTTGCAGGCGAACTCGAGGCTGATCGCGGGCTCCCGCTTTTCCAGGATGCTGCGGATGAACTCGTGCACCAGGTGGGGATGGGAGCCGTGATGCCCGCCCGCCGCGCCGCCGGTCAGCGACTTTTCGGGCTGGGTGGGGTCGTACTGGCCCTTCGCCAGGGTATACTGGCGGATGGGCTCGGGCAGGTTTTCGAACACCGCGGGGGACTTAAGGGTCTCGTACGGAGTAGAATAGCCCCTGTGGGGAGCGCCCTCCAGCCGGGTCATTATAAGGTCGTCCGAATCCTTGAAGCCCCACTCCAGGGAGGCCTTGGAGCCGTACGCGTTGAAGCCCTCCAGATACGCTCGCGCGGTCTCGAACAGGGTGCGGGTCAATTCGCCCGCAAGCCCGTTCTCAAAGCGCAGAAGCGCGGTCTCGGCGGGGAAGGGATTGCCGTAGCGGCACCTTAATTCCGGGCGCATGGTCCCGGAGCCGAAGCACACCACTTTTTCTATGCGGCTGCCCGCCAGCGCCGCTATGGGGGACATGGCGTGGGTGGCGTAGTACATGGGCGGCAGCCCCAGCCAGTACTCCGGCCAGTTCTCCATGTCCTGGTAATGGCAGCCCTTAAGCAGCTGCAGACGCCCCAGGCTCCCGTTTCTGAACAGGGAGAGCGCGTTTAGGTACTGGCGGGTGTACAGAGTGGTCTCCATGAGCATGTAGGTCTTGCCGCTCTGTTTTTTGGCGCGCACGATATCGCGTATGCCCTCTATCGTGAGGCTCATGGGCACCGTGCTTGCCACGTGCTTGCCGCTTTCAAGCGCCATGACGACCTGCTTTTCGTGCAGGGGGATGGGAGTCACTATGTGCACGGCGTCCACTTCCGGGTCGTCAAGCACGTCCTCAAAAGAACCGTACACCCGGGGAATGTCAAGCGCTTTTGAGGTCTCCTCCAGCTTTTGTGTGTTCGTATCGAACAGACCGATGAATTTCACGTCCGGATGGTCACGGTATATGGGTGCGAACGCGCCTCCGAAACCCAGACCGCACAGCACTACGCCAAGCTTTTCCATACTGCCCTCCGCGTATATATTCCTTATGCTATTATAAGCCAAATCCGCCGCGCTTACAAGCTCAAAGCGCACAAATCCGAAAAAACAGGGATAAGAAACGGGCGGGCGCTGTCTTTACATAAAACTCAAAAAGTGTTATAATAACACTAACCCCGCACAGCGGGAAAATACTATTGGAGGTCTTCATAAAATGAAGAAACTTCTCAGCATCGTTTTGGCGCTGGTCATGCTGGCGAGCGTGTTCGCCTTTGCCGAGGGCGGCAAGGACTACTCCGGCTACACCATCCGCATCTATTCCAACTCCAACTCCGGCGAGCGCGTGCCGTGGCTGGTAGAGCAGGCGAAAAAGGCCGGCTTCACCATCTCCATCGACGGCAACGACGTCATTTCCGGCGACACCCAGGCCATCCAGAAGGCCAACGAGAACAAGGACGGTGACATCCTGTTCGGTCTGAACGAGACCCGCTGGGGCCAGCTGCTCAAGGGCCAGTACGAGAACCTGTCCATCATCGACTGGACTCCTTCCTGGGTGGAAGAAGTCGGCGACTTCAAGTATGACGGCAAGGCTTACGGTCTGGTAGTGCAGAACGTGCTTATGCTCTACAGGAACGACGAGTTCGGCACCAAGGGCGAGGAGCTCCACTTCCAGCACTGGGCCGACATCGTGAACAGCGGCTACACCTGGTACCGCCAGGGCAAGGTGGGCGGCACCACCAACGCCAACATCAACAACTCCATGCTCTACGCTTTCACCGATCCCACCAGCCCCGCGGGCGGCATCTCCATCGAAGGCTGGAAGACCCTGTGGGCGTACTGCGCGGGCGGCGTGTTCACCGGCGACTCCTACGGCTTTGATCCTCTGAACAGGGGCGACGTGCAGATCGGCACCTTCTACTCCTCCTCCCTGTCCGGCAAGATCGACTCCGCCGAGATCGACAGCGAGCATCCCCTGAAGGGCTATCTCGAGCCCGAAAACTGGAACCTGGTCGACATCGCCGACGGTACCTACTACATCGCCGAGTACATCGGCATCCTGGACCGCGAAGGCAGGACCGAGGAAGAGACCGAAGCCGTGAAGGCGTTCGCTGAGTGGTTCGGTTCCGCCGAAGTGCAGGCTGCGTGGGCTGACGAGTTCAACTCCTATCCCTGCAATGCCGTGGCTGCCAGCGAGATCTACGGCGACGTGGTTCCCGCCATCTACCAGATCCCCAACTTCTCCAAGAACCTCGTGGAAGGCACCGACATGACCTACGCCGAGTACGTGGGCGCGCATTCCGCCGAGTGGACCAACATCATGACCAACCTGGGCTTCTACTGGAAGGATCAGAACGCTCCCGCCGAGCCCGATTGGGACAACCTCGACTGGGCGACCCTGACTCAGGCCAAATAAACCGAAATAACGGCGGGGGAAGGATCTTCCCCCGCCATTTGTGCGTATAAAGCCTTCCCCTTCAGGGGAAGGTGGCAGCCCGGAAGGGCTGACGGATGAGGTCCCTTCAGGGGAAGGTGGCAGCCTGAAGGGCTGGCGGATGAGGTCCCTTCAGGGGAAGGTGGCAGCCTGAAGGGCTGGCGGATGAGGTTATGCCGAAGCTTGATTATTCAAGTTCCAACAAAGAAAGATCGCGTACCCTGCGCAAAAACATGACGCCGCAGGAACGGCATCTGTGGTATGACTTCCTGAAAACGCTTCCCGTGACCGTAAAACGTCAGCAGATGTTCGGCAATTATATAGTCGATTTTTATTGCCCGTCGGCTAAGCTCATCGTGGAATTGGACGGCTCACAGCATTATATGCCGGAGGGCAAAACCTATGACAGGTCAAGGGACGAGTATCTGAAAAGCCTGGGTTTAAAGATTATAAGGCTGTCGAATCTTGAGATAGACAGGGAATTCAAGACGGTCTGCGAATACTTATGGCGGGAAATTGGCCTGCCCGTGTAGTTATATGTCGGTTTGAGATTTCAGCTCTGCGCAGAATACGGTTCTGTGCGGAGGTGAGGAATCGGACCTCATCCGTCACGGCAAAGCCGTGACACCTTCCCCTGAAGGGGAAGGCATCTGGACGGACTGAAACGGTTATAATATCTCATAATAAGGAGTCTTTTTTATGATCGAGCTAAGGGACATATATGTGCGGTTCGGGTCTTTTGAGGCACTGCACGGCATAAACGTGGACGTGAAAGAGGGCGAGTTCTTCACCTTCCTGGGCCCCAGCGGCTGCGGCAAGACCACCACGCTGCGTACCATCACGGGCTTTATACAGCCCTCTGCCGGCAACGTGTTCGTAAACAACATCGACATCACCAACGTGCCCATCGAGAAGCGCAACATAGGCATAGTGTTCCAGTCCTACGCCCTGTTCCCGTCCATGACGGTGTACAACAACATCGCTTTCGGCCTGAAGCTCAAAAAGATACCTTCCGGCAAGACGGACAAAAAGGGCGAGGAGATCCAGCGCCACTACACGGGCAAGGAGCTGGACGCCAAGGTGCGCGAGATCGC
>JAFWUC010000001.1 GCA_017518705.1 Clostridia bacterium | reverse complement strand
TGGAAATCCCCGAAGCCGTGCGCAAGGGGATCGAAGACGCGAAAAAGCACTTCATCAACGTGCCCCTGGACGGCACCACCATCCCCCATGAGATCACCGGCGTGTTCGGAACGGGCAAGGTCCTGCTTATGCCCGCCGAAGAAGGTACCGGCGTTATCGCGGGCGGTCCCGTGCGTGCGGTCATAGAGGCTGTGGGTATCAAGAATATCCGCACCAAGTCCATCGGCTCCAACAACCCCATCAACATGGTGCGCGCCACTCTGAACGGTCTGGGCAGGCTCCAGTCCGCCGAAAAGGTGGCCCGCCTCCGCGGCAAGACCGTGGAAGAGATCCTGGGTTAAGGGGGACTTAAACTATGAAGCTTAAGATAACTCAAACCAAGTCCACCATCGCCGCTCTGAAGAACCACAAGGCCAACATCCAGGCCCTGGGTCTCCATCACGTAGGCGACACGGTCGTCAAGGAAGACAATCCCGCCGTGCGCGGCATGATCTTCAAGGTCAAGCACATGGTGAAGGTCGAAGAGATCGAAGAAGGAGGTCAGGCATGAAACTTCATGAATTAGAGCCCGCGTACGGCTCCACCAAGGCCCCCAAGAGGCTGGGCCGCGGTATCGGCAGCGGTCTGGGTAAGACCTCCGGTAAAGGTCACAAGGGCGCCAAGGCCCGTTCCGGCGGCGGCAAGCGGCCCGGATTCGAAGGCGGCCAAATGCCCCTGACCATGCGTCTGCCCAAGCGCGGCTTCATCAACAAGTTCCGCACTGAGTACGAAACCATCAACATCTCCGTGCTGAACGTGTTCGAAGACGGCGAAGTGGTAGGACCCATCGAGCTGCTCGAGTACGGCATCATCAACAAGGTGCTGGACGGCATCAAGATCCTGGGCGACGGTGAACTCACCAAAAAGCTTACGGTGCAGGCTAACAAATTTACTGCCACCGCAAAGGAGAAGATCGAAGCGGCCGGCGGAAGCTGCGAGGTGATCTGATATGTTTGAGACGCTGAAGAACGCGTGGAAAATAAAGGAGCTGCGCAACAAGCTGCTGTACACGCTGGGAATGCTCCTGGTGTACAGGCTGCTGTGCTTCATCCCCACTCCCGGCGTCGACGCTTCTCAGCTGGCTGAACAGCTTAACCGCTACAGCCTGCTGGACTACATCCAGTGGATGACCGGCGCCAACTTCTCCAACTGGACCATCATGGCCATGGGCATCACCCCGTACATCAACTCCAGCATAATCATGCAGCTGCTGTGCGTGGCGATCCCCTCCCTGGAGCAGCTCAACAAGAGCGGCGAGGAAGGCCGTAAAAAGATCGCCCAGATCACCCGTTACGTCACCGTGGCCCTGGGCTTCGTCCAGGCCATCGCCCTGACCTACGGTCTGAAGGCTTCGGCCGACTCCGGCTTCGTCAGCTACCTGACCATCGGCTTCTGCCTCGCGGCAGGTACCGCCCTGGCCATGTGGATCGGCGAAAGGATCACCGAGAACGGCATCGGCAACGGCGTTTCCCTGCTGATCTTCGCAGGTATCGTCAGCCGCTTCGCCACCGTAGTGGTCGCCAGAGTCCGCTCCGTATTTACCGAGATGTTCTCCGGTACCTTCTCTTCTCTGCCCGGATTCCTGGCCATCCTGCTCATCAGCCTGGTCATGATCGTGGGCGTGGTGCTGGTAGACATGGCCGAGAGGCGCATCCCCGTTCAGTATGCCAAGCGCATGGTGGGCAGGAAGATGTACGGCGGCCAGTCCACCCACATCCCGATCAAGCTCAACGCCAGCGGCGTTCTGCCTCTGATCTTCGCTTCCGCCATCATGCAGTTCCCGGAGACGATCCTTCAGTTCATCTCCAGCAAGGCTGCCACCTGGTGGAGCGACAACCTGGGCAGCGGCACCTGGTGGTACATCGCCATCAACGCGCTGTTGATACTGGGCTTCACCTTCTTCTATTCCTCCATCACCTTCAATCCCAAGGAGATGGCTGAGAATATCCAAAACAACGGCGGACTTATCCCCGGTATCCGTCAGGGCAAGGCGACGGTCGATTACATCACCCGTATCAACCACCGCATCACCCTGTTCGGCGCGATTTTCCTCGCGGTGCTGGCCCTGGTGCCCAACATCGTGTACAAGATCTCCGGCGTGTTCCTGGCGTTCGCGGGCTCTTCCCTGCTGATCGCCGTGAGCGTCGCGGTCGAGACCGCGCGCACGCTGGAAAGCCAGCTGCTCATGCGGCACTACAGGGGCTTCCTGAAGTAATTGGGGGAAGACTCAAATGAAGTTAGTGTTTCTTGGCCCTCCGGGGGCAGGGAAGGGCACCCAGGCGGAGAAGATCTGCCAGGAACTGTCGATCCCGCACATTTCCACCGGAGATATGCTTAGAAGTGCCATAGCGGCCGCCACTCCCACGGGTCTGCGCGCCAAGGCGTTCGTCGAGGCGGGCGCGCTCGTGCCGGACGAAGTGCTTATTGATATGGTACGCGATCGGCTCAACGAGGCCGACTGCGCTAACGGTTATCTGCTGGACGGATTTCCCCGTACCGTACACCAGGCTCAGGCGCTGGACGAGATCAAGGCGCCGGACATGGTGGTGGATATGGAGGTCGAGGACGCGCATCTGCTGAGCCGTTTGACCGGACGCAGGGTGTGCAAAGAGTGTCAGGGCACGTTCCATATTTCGACCCTCAAGGACGAAAAAGTGTGTCCTGCTTGCGGCGGTGAGCTTTACCGCCGCAAGGACGACGCTCCCGAGACCATACAGAACCGTCTCAATGTATATCACACCCAGACTGCCCCGCTGATAGATTACTACAGGCGGGCGGGCAAGCTGGCTCCCGTAAACGGAGAAGGCACGCCCGAAGAAGTGACAGCCGCGATGCTTACCGCGCTGAGGGGCTAAGATGATATACACCAAGAGCGAGTCCGAGATCAAGCTGATGCGGGCGGCGGGCAAGCTGCTCCACAGCGTGCTTTCGGAACTGAGAGAAATGATCGTACCGGGCGTTACCACCCTGGAGATCGACGAAAGGGCGGAAAAGCTCATACGCGGAGCAGGCGCGGTGCCCTCCTTCAAGGGCTACGAAGGTTTTCCCTTCTCCATCTGCGCCAGCGTGGACAGCGAGGTAGTGCACGGTTTCCCAAGCAGCAAGGCGCTTAAGGAAGGCCAGATCGTCTCCATAGACTGCGGCTGCATCTTAAACGGCTGGCAAAGTGATTCCGCGTTTACCGCGCCGGTAGGCAGGGTAAGCAAGGAAGCCGAGCAGCTCATGCGCGTTACGGAAGAATGCTTCTGGAAAGGTGCGCAGGCGGCGCGGGCAGGCAACCGGCTTGGCGATATAGGCTGGGCGGTGCAGGAGCACGCGGAAAAGTTCGGCTACGGAGTCATCAGAGATTATTGCGGTCACGGTATCGGTCAGGAAATGCACGAAGACCCTTCCGTGCCGAATTACGGTAAGCCCGGACGCGGCGTAAGGCTGCAGGTGGGCATGACCATAGCCATTGAGCCCATGATAGCGCTGGGCACCTGGAAGGTATTCATCCTGGATAACGACTGGACCGCCGTCACCCGCGACAGATCCATCTGCTCGCATTACGAGCACACGGTGCTTATCACGGACGGGGACGCGGAGATACTTTCCTACCCGGGCAAATTCGCGGGAGGATCTCAAAATGGATAAGCCGCCCATCGTACCCGGCTCCCTTGTAAAGTCGAAAGCCGGAAGGGACGAAGGCCGCTTGTTTCTGGTTATCGAGTCGCTGGACGAAAACTACGTGCTTTTGTCAGACGGCGACACACGCAAGGTCTCAAGGCCGAAAAAGAAAAAGCTCAGGCATCTGAAGCTGAAAAGCCTGCCTGATCCCGAGATCCTGAAGCTCCTGGAGCGGGGGATCGAGGATCACGAAATCCGCAAGTGGATCGCTGCCAAGGAGGAATGCATTTGTCCAAATCAGACGTTATAGAGGTTGAAGGCGTTGTAACCGAAGCCTACCCCAACGCGATGTTCGAGGTACAGCTGCCTAACGGCCACAAGATACTGGCGCACGTTTCCGGCAAAATGCGCATGAACTACATCCGCATCTACCCCGGCGACAAGGTGAAGATAGAGCTTTCGCCCTACGACCTCACCCGCGGCCGTATCACTTGGCGCAGCAAGCAGTAACTCTTTTAAGGAGGAACACAGAAATGAAGGTAAGACCGTCCGTTAAGACCATCTGCGAAAAGTGCAAGATAATCAAGCGCAAGGGTCACGTAATGGTGATCTGCGAGAATCCCAAGCACAAGCAGAAGCAGGGCTGACAAGTTAAAGCCGCGCAAACCGCGCGGCTTTGATTTTTTATGTGCTGACTATATATGCAGACAGCGCCTTCCGCCGCGGCGGGAAGGCATAATTAAGCTCCCGGAGCATATCGCCCCGGGAGCTGTTTTGCGTCTAAAGGATCTATTTCTGCTCGGGCTCGGGTTCGGGCTCGTAGGGTGTCACCTGGTACACGTAGCCCTTCGTATCCACGCGCACGGACACTATGGTCTGGCGCACCACGGGGCGGCTGGAGCGGTCGGTAAGCGCGTTTTCCAGCATGCTCAGCGTGGCGGCGGACTCGGAGTCGCCCGCCTTGAGCTGACCGAAGGCGGCGTACTGGCCGTCGTAGGCGGACTGGCGGGAGAACATGATGAAGAACTGGCTGCCCGCGGAGTTGTTGTCTTCCGGCAGGCGGCACATGGATATGACGCCGCGGGAGTGGGAGATGCCGGGGATGGGGAAGCCGTTTTGCTTAAACTCGCCCGCTATGGTGTAGCCGGGTCCGCCGGTGCCGTCCCCGTCAGGGTCTCCGCCCCGCATGAAGAAAGTGGGGTATACGTAGTCTATCTTGAGCCCGTCGTAATAGCCGCTGTTGGCAAGGGATACAAAGTTGCATACCGTGTTGGGCGCGGCAGCGGGGTCCAGGGTGAAGCGCAGGTGATACGTGACGCCGTCCACGTCCAGGGTGAACACCGCTTCGGGCTTGGGGATGTCGGCAAACTGGTTCACGTATTCCACGCCACAGCCGCACAGCAGCAGCGGCAGCGCCAGTATCAGAGCAAGAAAACTAAGCTTTTTCATGTGCGTCCTCGCCAAGTATGATTTTTCGTTTTTTGAGGCTCATTTCGCCGGTCCGGGCTATGTATTCTTCCACGTTCCTCAGGTTCGCGCTGCGCTCTATGCGCTTTTCCCGGGGGAATATCCACTTGCTTATGGAGCCCGCGCCGAAAGCCAGCACCTTCTGGGTCTCTTCCATGTTGCCTATGTTGTACAGGCACTGCCTGCCCGGCAGGCAGTAGCCGGTGTTTTCCAGGTTGCCCGCCATATGCTTCTGGCGGTACAGGTAATAGGGCACGTAGCCGCTGCCCGTTAGGGACGACAGGGCGAGGGACAGCATTTTGTCGGTGTCCGCCGCCTCCCGGCGGGTGCGGGTCCGGCCGCTTAACAGCCTTTCCTCGTACAGCTTGCTGGCGCGTTTGACCGCAAGGGTGTGCACGGTGACGCTTTCGGGGCGCAGGGTGATGACCTTTTCCAGCGTGCGGGAGAAGGCGTTTATGTCTTCGCCCGGCAGCGCGGCGATCAGGTCCATGTTTATGTCGTCAAAGCCGTATTCCCGGGCGAGCGCGTACGCCTTCAGGGTGTCCTCGCTGGTGTGGGCGCGGCCTATGAGCCTGAGCGTCTCGTCCGAGAACGTCTGGGGGTTCACGCTTATGCGGGTGACGCTTTGGCGCCTTAGCATCTCCAGTTTTTCGGGGGTTATGGTGTCGGGCCTGCCCGCTTCCACGGTGAATTCCTCGCCCTGCCCGAACAGCTCATGTACGCAGACGAGTATCCGCTCCAGCTGCTCTGCGGGTATCGCGGTGGGCGTGCCGCCGCCTATGTAGCCCGCCCGCATCTTAAGCCCCATTTGCTCCATGAGCGCCGCGCCGTCTTTAAGCTCCGTAAGCAGCGCGTTCACGTAGGGCGCTATCAGCTTTCCGTTGCCCACTTCGCCCGTGGCGAAGGAGCAGTACGCGCAGCGGGTGGCGCAGAAGGGGATGTGGATGTACAGGTCGAAGCTGTCCGCGGGGGGATAGATGAGCCCTGTCTGGGCGCTGACTATGGTCTTTATCAGCCCGGCTTTCTCCGGGCTTACGAAAAACTCGTCCATGAGCCGGGCTTCCGCGTCGTCCATGCTCAGGCCTTCGTCCAGCGCCTCGTACATGAGCCGGGTGGGGCGTATGCCGGTCAGGCTGCCCCAGGGCGGATCGATGCCGGTAAGCTGCTTTAGCAGCAGGAACAGCGCGGTCTTGGCGGCGCGCTTTATGACGCGCTTCTGTTCAAGTTCGCCTTCGGGCACGGCAGCCTGCCTTGAGCACACGGCGCCATCGCACGACAGCGTCTCCGTGTACTGCCCGTCGGCTTCCAGGTGGGTGTGCTCTATAAGCGCGTCCCCGCCTTCCGGCACGAAAGTCACGTCGCCGTAGAACACGCGTATGACGTCGTCCAGCTCGTTGCGGATGGGCTCCAGGTTGGTCTTAAGGCAGAGCGTCATCTGTAATACCCCCGCCTAATCTGCGCGATGGTGGCGGCCTCACCGTGACCGGAATACACGGTTATATCGCCGTCCATTTCAAGCAGTTTGCGCAGCGACTCTATGAGCTTGCTCATGTCGCCGCCCGGGAAATCCGTGCGCCCGTAGCCGTGGGCGAACAGCGTGTCCCCGGTAAACAGCGCCTTTTCCGCGGGGAAATACAGGCAGATGCCCCCGGGAGTGTGGCCCGGGGTAGCAATCACATCGCACTCGCGCCCCAGCAGCTCGGTCCTGCCCGGCTCAAGCAGGGCGTCCGCGTGTATGGGAGTGAAGGGCGTAAGGGCGAAATCGGGCACGATGGCGGCGCTTTTGTTGTACAGCGCGGGCGCGTCTTTTTCCGATATCAGGATCTCGCAGGCGTACTTTTCCTTCATGTGCGCGGCGCCCAGCAGGTGGTCGAAATGGCCGTGGGTGATTATCACGGTCTTTATGTCGGCGCCCGTATCGGCTATGAAACGGTCGATGGCCCGGGTATCGTCGCCGGGGTCGAGCATGAGCGTTTTTTCGATTATGTAGCAGTTGGCGGCGCATTCGCCTATAGCCCTTACCGATATCTCCATCAGAATTCCTTTCGGCTGTCCAGCAGTATGGTGACGGGGCCGTCGTTGAGCAGCGTGACTTCCATGTGGGCGCGGAACACTCCCGTCTCAACGGGTATGTTCAGCTTTTTAAGCCCGTCCGCCACGTAGTCGCACAGTTTCCGGGCGCTTTCGGGCTCCAGCGCGCAGGAAAAAGAGGGACGGTTCCCGTGCCGGGCGTCTCCCGCCAGAGTGAACTGGCTCACCAGCAGCACGCCGCCGCCCACGTCGCCCACGGACAGGTTCATCTTGCCGTTTTCGTCCTCGAATACCCTGAGGCCCGCGACCTTTTTTATGATATAGTCCGCGTCCGTCTCCGTGTCGCCCTCCATGGCGCCCAGCAGGACCATATAGCCCCTGCCGATCCGGCCCACGGTCTCGCCTTCCACGTCCACGAACGAATAGTTTACCCTTTGCACTACCGCGCGCATTCGGTCTCCTCCGTTTACATTCCGGTCCTGAACACTTCAAGTATGTCGCTGCGCTTCTGCAGCTGACGGATGACCTTGTCCAGCTGGCCGGTGTCCTTGATCTCCAAAGTAAGGTTGATCTGGCTGGTGCCGTTCCTGAGGCTGCGGGCGGCTACCGCCAGAAGCGGCACCTCCAGGTTCGCGAACAGATTGCTCAGGTCGCCCAGCAGGCCCACCTTGTCGTAGCTGCGGACCTGAATCTCCGCCTCGTAGCTGCTCTTGCCCTCGCTCGCCCAGTTTACGCGCACCATGCGCCCGGGCTCTATGGAGCCGTCCAGCATGTTCACGCAGTCCGCCCTGTGGATGCTCACGCCCCTGCCGTTGGTCACGTAGCCCACGATCTTGTCCCCGGGCAGGGGATTGCAGCAGCGGGCGAACCTGACCAGCATGCTGGCGTCGCCCTCCACTTCCACGCCCTGGGTGGTGTGGGTGCGGGGCTTTGCGGGCACCTTTTCGGGCAGGCTCTCGATGGGCTTGGCTTCCTGTTTGACGCTCTTGCGGTACTCGTCGTTCAGGCGGTTGATTATCTGGGGCGCGCTCAGGCCGCCGAAGCCCACCGTGACGTACAGGTCGTCCAGGCCCGACAGGGAATAGCGGCGGTACAGGGTCTCCAAAAACTCGGTCTTGAACAGATCCACATAGTTCAGACCCATGCGCTTGAGCTCGCGCTCGATCAGGTCCCTGCCCCGGGCGAGGTTCTCGTCCTTGGACGCGTTTTTGAGGAAGGCGCGTATCTTGGCCTTGGCTTCGCCCGTGACCACTATGTTCAGCCAGTCCAGGGACGGGCCCTTCGAGGCGGCGGAGGTGATGACTTCCACCAGGTTGCCGCTTTCCAGCTTGGTTGACAGGGGCACCATTTTCCTGTCCACGCGGGCGCCCACGCAGCGGTTGCCCACGGCGGTGTGGATGCGGTAGGCGAAGTCGATGGGAGTGGCGCCCCTGGGCAGGGAGATGATGTCTCCCGCTGGGGTGGACACGTACACGTCGTCCTGGAACAGGTCGGTGCGCAGGAAGGTGGAAAACTCGTCCGCGTCGCCGGTCTCGCTGGACCAGTCGATGATGCGCCTGAGCCAGGAGAGCTTGTCGTCCAGTTCGTCCGCGGCGCGGCCCTCTTTATACCGCCAGTGGGCGGCGATGCCGTATTCCGCGTTCTGGTGCATCTCGAACGTCCTGATCTGCACCTCGAACCTCTGGCCGCTTTTGTCTATAACGGTGGTATGCAGGCTCTGGTAGATGCCGTACTTGGGGGAATGGATATAGTCCTTGATGCGGTCGGGCATGGGCTGCCAGATGCTGTGCACGATGCCCAGCACGCTGTAGCAGTCGCTTAACTGCTCCACCACCACCCTGACCGCCACCAGGTCCATGATCTGCTCGTAGGTCTTTTTCTGGGCCTTCATCTTGCGGTATATGGAGTAGGTGTGCTTTATGCGCCCGCTGATCTCGAAGCCCTTGAGCCCCTCGGCTTCCAGGGCGGCTTTCAGGTCCCTCTGTATGTCGCTTATCAGCTTCTGCTGGGCGGGGGCGTTTTCGTCGGTCTTCTGCTTGATGAGCATGTACTCGGCGGGATCCAGGTATTTGAGGCACAGGTCTTCAAGCTCGCTCTTTATCGCGTAAACGCCCAGACGGTGGGCGAGGGGCGCGTATATGTCCAGCGTCTCCTGGGCGATGTCCTGCCTGCGCTGGGGCTTCTGGGTGTCCAGGGTGCGCATGTTGTGCAGGCGGTCCGCCAGTTTGATCAGCACCACGCGGATCTCCTTGGCCATGGCCATGAACATCTTCCTTATGGACTCGGTCTTCTGCTGGTGCTTGGAGAAGAAGTCCACGTGGTTGAGCTTGGTCACGCCGTCCACCATCTGGCCGATCTCAGCGGAGAACAGCTTTTCTATGGTCTCTCCGGTGACGCCTTCCACGTCCTCCACCACGTCGTGCAGCAGGCCTGCGGCGATGGTGGCGGGGTCCATCATTATGTCCGCCAGTATGAGCGCCACGTTGGTGGGGTGGCTGAAGTAGGGCTCCCCGCTCATGCGCACCTGGCCCGCATGCGCCTCCTTGGCATACTCGTACGCCCGGGAGATGATCTCCATATCGTCCCGGGGATGGTAGCGCCGGGTGTGGGAGACTATCTCCTCCAGCGGCACTACGCGGTTGGGATTGGTATCGGCAGCGTATTCCTGGCTCATGTTCTCCTCTCCGCCGTAAGCAGTCTGAACAGTTCGTCGTCTTCGGGCGACTTCTTTTCCCGGGAGACCGCGATCTCAACGTTCCCGGCGTCCGCGTTTATGCTTATGAGTCCCATGCGGGACAGGATCTTTATGCCCAGCACGGCCTGCATGGGGGATATGTCCGCCCGGACCCGCGCCAGTTCCAGCAGCCGGTCCATGCCGGATATCTTTTCGCTTAGGCGGCTTATGCCCAGCAGCACCCGGTACAGCCCCCTGAGCGCGTCGGTGTCGGGACAGCAGGTGAACGCCTGCGCCGCGGGCAGCCCCTTTATCTGTATGCCGCCCCCGCATAGCCCCTTGAGCACTCCCGCGTAATAAACCCGCTTAAAGCGCGCGGGAGGAGGGGATGCGGGGCAGACCGTTACGCAGTTGAAGCCCCTTATGTCCCGGGGAAACTCCCCGAAGCTCAGGTCGTACTCCCCGTCCAGCTTTTCCATTACCGCACGGGCACTTTCCCCGTCCGCGCAGATGACGCAGCGGGAATACAGACCGGAGGAAAACTCACGCTGCACGTCCTCGAGCCGGGCGTCGCCCTGGGGTGGGGCGATCGTGAGCGTATCGACGAACGCGCCGAAAGCGGCGGGGTCCTGGGCGGCGCTTAGGGAGGGCACCAGCGGCACTGCGCACTTTGCCAGCGCCTGCACCGTCACCGCGCCGCGGAACTCGTTTATCCCCGGAGAGTATACGAGCTGCACCCGGGAGCCCGCGAGGCTCAGTTTGTCCGCCGCCCGGAACCAGATGCCCGGCAGCCGGCCCTTTTCTCCCGCCAGGGCGAACTTGAGGTGCTCGCCTTCGCGGCCTACGCCGCGGCATTCCGCCATCTCGCCCTCGCTGAGCAGCACGGGCGGGGGATTCTGGCAGCCGGTGGGCTCGAAAGCGTTAAGCAGCCTGGTCACTTCCACGTCCAGTTCGCCCGGATCGCACATCAGGTCGTATTCCACCCGGGGGATCCATTTGTTCCGGTCGTGGGTCTTCGATACGTACTCGTTTATGGCACGGGCGAAGCCGTCCAGCCTGTCCGCGCTTACCCGCAGCCCCGCCGCCATCTCGTGGCCGCCGAAGCGCAGCAGGTATTCCTTCACGTTGGTCAGGGCGTCGTGGATGCTCACGCCCTCTATGGAACGGCAGGAGCCGGTATAGAATTCGTCGTCCGGGTTTTCCTTGGTGAGCACCACGCTGGGGCAGTGGTACTTTTCGGTGAGCTTGCTGGCGGCCAGGCCTATAACGCCGGAGTTCCAGCCCTCGCCTTTGACTATGATGACGGGGTCGCGGCTGAAATCCCAGTCAGTCAGCTGGCTTTCCGCCTCCGCGAAAGCGCGGGTCTCCTCGCTCCTGCGGGAAGAATTGAGTTCGTCCAGCTCCAGCGCCAGCTCAAGGCATTTGGCGTAATCGGTCTGGGTGAGCAGGCGGTAGCTCAGAAGCGCGTCGCCCATGCGCCCCGCGGCGTTTATGCGGGGGGAGAGCTGGAACGCCACGTTGCCCGCGCCCAGTTCCCTGTCGGCCAGTCCCGCCGTCTCGCACAGGGCGCGCAGCCCCGGCCGCATGGACAGGTTCATCTTTTTGAGGCCCAGGGCGGCGATCACCCGGTTTTCGTCCTTGAGGGGCACTATGTCCGCGATGGTGGCCAGGCACGCCAGGTCTATGTACTCCATCGCCTTTTCCCGGCCGCCCAGCGCCTCCACCAGCTTGAACGCCACGCCCGCGCCGCACAGGTATCCGAAGGGATAGCCGTTAAGCAGCGGGTTCACGGTGGGGCAGTCGGGCAGGTTCTCGCCGGGGCGGTGGTGGTCGGTGACTATCACCTTTAGCCCGGATTTTCGGGCCTGCTCCACCAGTTCGCAGGAGGTGATGCCGCAGTCCACCGTTATGAGCAGGCCGCCGTTTACCGCCAGGTGCTCCACCGCGTCGGCGTTAAGGCCGTAGCCTTCCTTGTGGCGGGAGGGCAGGTACACGCTCACGTCCGAGCCCCTTTCCCGCAGGTAAAGGGAGAGTATGGCGCTGGCGCACACCCCGTCCACGTCGTAATCCCCGTACACGCAGATGTGTTCGCCCGCATCCAGCGCTTCGTTTATCAGCTTTGCCGCCCTGCCCATGTCGCTCAACAGGAAGGGGTCCAGCAGCTGGTCCCGCCCGGGACGCAGAAAGCGCTTTGCCGCTTCGGGGCTGTCTATGCCCCGGTTCAGCAGCATGCGGTAGAGTAGGGGGTGCATTTCGGCTGGACGCTCCCAGAAGACGCCTTCCGGGGGCCTAAGCTGCCTGAGCCTAAGCATCCGTATTCCTCTGACCGGGCTCGATGGCTTCGTCTTCCTTGTATTTTTCCGCGCGGCGGGCCTTGCGCTTGTCCGAATTCGTCTTGAGCCTCACCCACAGCGGAGCGGCGATCAGGTTGGAGGACACGGTGCCCGCCAGCATGCCGATTATCAGCGGGAAGGTGAATTCCCTTATGCTCGCCGCGCCCAGCACGTACATGAGCACCACGGTCATCAGGGTGGTGACTGTAGTGTTCACGGTGCGGGACAGGGACTGGCTGACGGAGGTGTCGACTATCAGGGGCTTGTCCGCGTCTTTCATCAGCTTGGCGTTCTCGCGCACGCGGTCGAACACCACTATGGTGTCGTTTATGGAATAGCCCACAATGGTGAGCAGCGCCGCTATGAAGGAGGAGTTGATCTGGTACCAGTGGCCCATGAATATCATGAATGCGCTCATTATCAGCGCGTCGTGCGCCAGCGCGATCAGCGCGGCAAGGCCGCTGGGCAGGTCGAAGCGGATGGCGATGTATATGAGCATCAGCCCCAGCGCCCAGGCCAGGGATTTGAGCGCGTTTTTGACCAGGGTGGCGCTGGATGTGGCGCCCGCGTGCTCCATGCTCTTGAAGGCGATGTCGGGATATTTGTCTTTCAGGGCGGCGTTTAGCTCGTCCAGTATCTTTTCGGTGGTGGAGTCGTTTTCGTCCAGCTTGAGGCGGATGAGCAGGCCCGTCATGCCCTGTTCGGTCTGCAGTTTGCTGACCTGGCTGTCGGTAAAGCCCCTCTGGCGGATGAGGGCGGTGACGTCCGCGGTCTCGAAAGGCGCGTTGACTTCATACTCCAGCATGGTGCCGCCGGTAAAGTCCAGGCCCAGCCTGAGCCCGCCCGCGACGGAAACCACCAGCGCTATCAGGATTATGGCCACGGGCACCAGCCTGAGCTTTTTGTACAGTTTGACGGCGGAAAACTTTGTGGAGGTGCGGAAAGGACGGGTGTAGAGGCTGAGTTTTTCGGTGCCCAGACCCACCGCCTGTGACAGAAGCAGCCGGGAGATGACCAGGGCGGAAAACACGCTCACGAACACGCTCACCGCCAGGGTGTAGCTGAAGCCCTTTACCGAGCCCGTGCCGAAGAACATGAGCACGAAGGCGGCGATAAGGGTGGTTATGTTGCCGTCGAGTATGGCGGACAGTGCGTTTTTGAAGCCCGCCTGCACCGCTTCGGCAAGGGTGTTTTCGCCGGATCGGAGCTCGTCGCGGAAGCGCTCGAATATGACCACGTTGGCGTCCACCGCCATGCCTATGCCCAGAAGTATGCCCGCCAGGCCCGGCAGGGTGAGCTGGATCTTGAACGCGCCCAGCAGCAGCATCACCACGCAGATGTACCAGATGAGCGCGATGTCCGCCATAAGGCCGGGCAGCCGGTAAACGATCAGCATGAACAGCATGACCAGCGCCATGCCGATTATGCCCGCCCGCACCGCCTTGACTATGGCGTCTTCGCCCAGCGTGGCGGAGATGGCGCGGGTCTCGGCCTCGTGTATGTCAAGGGGCAGCGCGCCGCTCATTATCAGCATCGACAGGTTGGTGGCTTCCTCGAAGCTCTCCTGCAGCGTCATTGCGCTGCCCAGGGTGATCTGGCCCTGCCCGCCGCTTATGCGCTGGGACACCTGGGGCGCGGAGATCACGACCCCGTCCAGCACTATGCTGATGGGACGGCCGACCAGCCGGCCGGTGGCGTTGGCAAAAGCAATGGCCGCTTCGTCGGAGAGCTTAAAGCTTACCACGTAGCGGTTGGAGGTGGTATCGAGCGTGGGGGAGACGCGGACCAGGTCCTTGCCTTCCATTATCACGCGCCCGCTGGGCTCCCTGAACTCCAGGTGCGCGGGGGTGCCGATCAGCTTTACCACCGCGGACGGATCGGTCACGTCGGGTATCTCAACCCTCAGCGCGTCCTCGCCCTGCAGGCTCACGCTGGCTTCGGTGTAGCCCTGGGAGGACAGGCGGTTGATGAGCACGTCCCGGGTCGCCGCCAGCTTGGAGGGAAACTCGGTTTCGTCGTCTTCGCCCTTTTCGGCGCGGAACACGGTGTACACGCCGCCCCTGAGGTCGAGCCCCAGGCTGAGCGCCCGGTTCACGGGTTTTACCAGCTCGGTGTCGCCGAAGGACAATCCGTTTACGGTAACGAATACCAGCGCCGCGGTGAGTATCACCGCTATGATCAGCGCGACAAGATTCTTGGACTTCATTCTGCCTCCATAATATACTATCCCATTTTATCAACATATTATATAGCCAAAAACGAAATATGTCAATCTTGGGCGGAAGCGGAGGGGAAGTATGGCATTTCGGAAAGTTTTGTGGTAAAATAATGTAAAGGCGGTGAGAAGCATGGATGAGGAGCGGGCGTGGGAATTCGCCCTGTCGTTTCCAAACGACCTGACCCACGGGGAAGACCACGTGCGGCGGGTAGTTTCAAGGTGCTTAAAGCTGGCGAAACACTACCCCGGCGCCGACGTCCGCGCGCTGACTTTCGCCGCCATACTCCACGACTGCGGGCGTGCGGAGGAGATAAATGACCCCAAAGTGCCCCACGCTAAGGCGGGCGCCGAAAAGGCGGAGCGCTTCCTGCTGGAGAACGGGGAAACGCGCGCTTTCGCGAGCCGGGTCGGGGCGATAATCGCCGCGCACTCGCGAAGAAGCGACGCACAAATGGGCGGCATAGAGGAAAGGCTGTTGTTCGACGCGGACAAGCTGGACATGTGCGGCGCCGTGGGCATATACCGGGGCATCGCCTACTGCGCGGCGAACGGTCTGCCCCTCACGGGCAAAGGCGGCGCTGTCGAGACCGTGGAATGGGACATGGAACACGTGAAACGAAGCCTGTTTACCCCCGAAGCCGGGGAAATGGCGAAAGACGGCCTGGAATTCATGCGGGCGTTCGCCTTAAGGCTGCGGGCGGAAACGGAAAACATACGGGAGGTCTGATATGCTGAAATACAAGGATACGACGATAGAAACTCTGGAAGGCGAAAGCTGGAAGGACGCCTGCTTGAGAAGCGGGATAAAGGACGTGCTGGCGGTGTGCGTGGGCGGCCGCCCGGAGAGCCTGGATTCCCCGGTGAGAGGTGAGGCGCAGGCGCTGACTTACTCGGACGAGGAGGGCAGGCGCATATACGAGCGCTCCCTGCGCTTCGTGCTGCTGTGCGCGGTGAACCGGCTGCTGCCCGGCACCCGCATCAGGATAGAGAATTCCTACGGCATGGGCGTGCTGGTCACAGTCAAGGACGCCGACCTGGGCGAGAACGCGATAAAGAAGCTCGAAGCGGAGATGAAGGCCATCTGCGCCGAGGCGCTGCCCTTCACACTGTCCGAGGTCTCGCGGGAAGAGGCGATCGCCTACTTCACTTCCGTGGGCCAGACGGACAAGGCGGACCTGCTGTCCTGGAGGCGGAAGCCCACGTTCCGCCTGTACGAATGCGACGGGATCAAGAATTACTTTTACGGCGTGATGGTGCCGGACACCTCGTACGTGAGCGTGTTCGCGCTGAGCGCCGTGCCCAAGGGCTTCGTGCTCAGGATGCCCCTGCCCGAGCGCCCCGACCGCCCCGCGCCCCTGAGCGACACGAGGAAGCTGCTTGAGACCTACACCGAAAGCAACAGCTGGATCAAGATACTGGGCGTTGAGAACGCCTCCGACCTTAACCGCCTGACCCGCAGCGGGGAGATACGGGAGTTCATACGCGTGAACGAAGCGCTGGTGGACATGAAGATCAACCTGATCGCCGAAAACATAATCTCCCGGAGATCCCGTCTGGTGCTCATCGCGGGGCCGTCCTCTTCCGGCAAGACCACCTTCTGCAACCGCCTGGCGATCGCCCTCAAGGTGCATGGCGTAAAGCCCGTCAAGCTCTCCCTGGACGACTACTACCTCGACCGGGACCAGGTGCCCCTGGACGAGGAAGGCAAGCCCGACCTGGAATGCCTGGAGGCGCTGGACGTGCCGCTGATCAACAGGCAGCTAAAGCAGATACTTGAAGGCGAGGAAGTGGACATGCCCACCTTCGACTTCGTCACCCAGAAGCGCTCCGGCGTCACCCACAAGGTGAAGGTGGGGCTGGACCAGCCCATACTGATCGAGGGCATCCACGGCCTGAACGACCGCCTGACCCAGAGCATACCCGACAGCGAGAAATTCAGGATATACATTTCCGCGCTCATCAACCTGAACATGGACGACCACAACCGCATCCGTTCCACCGACGCGCGCCTGATCCGCCGCCTCGCCCGGGACAGCGCCTTCCGCGGCACGCCCGTGGAGGACACGCTGGCCATGTGGGGCAGCGTGAGAAGGGGCGAGGACAGGTTCATCTTCCCCTTCCAGGAGAAAGCGGACATGATGATCAACTCTTCTCTGGTATACGAGCTGGCCATACTCAAAAAGTACATCTTCGACCAGCTCCGCGCGGTGACCCCGGACAAGCCCTATTACGCCCAGGCGCGCAGGCTGGTCAAGTTCCTGAACTACATCGAATCCGCCGACGTGGAGGACGAGATCCCGCTCAACTCCCTGCTCAGGGAATTCATAGGCGGCAGCTGCTTCTACAGGTGATAAACTATGGCCGCCGTATTTAAAAAAGCGCTGTGCGCGCTGCTGGCGCTGTGCCTGCTGTGGGGCTGTGCCGCAGAAAGCGCGCCGGAGCCGGAGTACATGGATATCATCCGGCTCATCTCCCGCTGCACGCTGCTGACGTCCTTTGAAGGCGCGCCGGGAGGGGAACTGGCCTGTCAGGCGGCGGATAGCCGGCGCGAGCTCCACCCGGAGGACGCCGAAAAGCCGGACGACGAAGTCTGCCGGCTGATCTTCGCCGGGGAGGAATTCGCCCCCGCGGAAGGAGACGTGCCCCCGCCGGAGGACTGCGAGGTGCAGACCGAGGAGGCGCAAAAGCTGGACGACGGCAGGATAAAGGTGAACGTGAGCGTATACCGCGACTTTGGCGAAGGCATGGACTTCGACTGCGCGTTTTACGCGTATTTCGTCCTGACGGACGGCGGATACCGCCTGTGCGGGGTGTTTTTCCCGGATTAACTACGTTTGTGGGAGGTCAATATGGATTACGCGAAGCTGTTCGAAGCGGTCAGTCCCGGCTTTTTCGAAAGGGAAAGCATACGCAGCATGCCCGAAGACGACGTATGCGTCGAGCAGGTGATATGGCTTAGGGACTGGGAAAGCGGCAGGGTCCCGCTCTCATGCCCGGAAAACATCACTTTCGGCATATATACCGGCCCCAACGCGCCGCTCAAGGAAGCGGTGGCCAAAGTGGACGAGGACTGGGTGCAGTACTTCGGTCCGGGCCGCAGGACGTTCTGCGCCTTTGACGGGGATAAGATCGTAAGCTTCTGCAACGTGGACAAGATGTGCGAGTTCGAGGGCGCGCGCGTCGCGGGCCCCGGCTGCGTGGGCACGGTCCCCGAGTACAGAAAGCGGGGGATAGGCCTCAAGATGGTCGAAAAGGCCACCCAACTGCTGAAGGATGAGGGCTACGACATCTCCTTTATCCACTATACCCACCTGGAGAACTGGTATGCCCGCCTGGGCTACGAGACCGTGGTCAGGTGGAACGGCAGGGGCGTAATCTGGAGCGCCGCGGACACACGGAAAAAATGAGGACCATAGTAATCTGGGGCGCGGGGCGCATAGGGCGCGGCTTCGTGGGGGACAGTTTCCGCGAGGCGGAGGGCTTCCGCACGGTATATGTCGACATAGACCGGGAGCTTACCGATGCCCTGAATAAAGCGCAGAGCTACACCGTTTTCAGGGCGACCCGGGAGGGGATAAGCAGGCGCCCTGTCAGCGGCTTTAAGGCGCTGCACACGTCCGACGAAACGGCGCTCAAGGCGCTGTTCGAAGAAGAGGGGCTGCTGCTGGACATAGCCGTGCACGAGCCCAGGCTGCCCGAGGTGGCGGACATGCTGTGCCCCCTGTTCGAACAGCGGGCGGTGAGCGGCCTAAACATGGACGTGATGATGAACGTGAACATGGCCCGCCCCGACGCGTACTTTAAGGCGCTCATGGAGGAGCGGCTGAGCCCTGCCGCCCGAAGGTATTTTAAGGACAGCGTGGGCGTGACGGGCATTTTCGCGATGTGCATATCGCCCCCGACGCCGGGGCGACTCAGGGAAGAAGACCCCCTTGCGCTGTGGAACAACGGCTGGGAGACCCAGACCGTCAGCATTAAGGAATTAAAATGCCCCCCGCCCAAAGCGCCGCGGCTGCTTTTCACGGACGATATAGAGCGGGAGGAGACCCGGAAGCTGTACACCCTGAACATGGCTCACGCACTTTTAAGCTATCTGGGGCTGCCGAAGGGTTTCAGGACCTCGCTGGAAGCGGTAAAGGACCCGGAGCTCAGAAAAACGCTGGAAGGCGCGCTTACTGAGAGCAGCGCGGGACTGGAAAGCGAGTTCGGCTTCGGGGAAGAGGAAATGGCCGCCTGGCGGGAAAAGATAATCGGCCTGCTGGAAAACCCGTATATAGAGGACGGGCTTCAGAGGCTGGGCGCGGACAGCCGCAGAAAGCTGGGCGCGCGCGACAGGCTGGTCGGTCCGGCTGTTCTGTGCCTTAAGGCGGGAAAAGATCCCGCCAACCTTGCCAAAGCCATCCGCGCGGGCTTCCTGTACGAAAACACCGACGAGGGCACAAGCGAGGTGCGGGCGTTTTACAAGGCGCACGGGCTTGCGGCTGCGGCGCAAAAATACTGCGCCCTTACCCCCGGAGACGGGCTGTACGAGCGCATAGTGTCGGATCTGTAATCTATCGTTTTTTATTTAGCGGGTGGGTACTCGTTGCACAGCAGGCGGTACGGGGGCTCGTCCTCTTCTATTTTTGGGAAGCGCCCCACGGGGGGATTGAAGCGGTTGTCGGCGTTGTCGTCGTTGCACTGGCTCACTTCGCCCAGCAGCACGCTGCCCGTGCCCTTCTCCACCTCGAAATCGTGGTACAGCCCCCGGGTGACGGATATGCTTTCCCCGGGCTCAAGGCGCACCTGCGTGCCGGCGGGCACCGTGCGCACGCGTCCGTCCGTATGCACGGTCACGGGGCTTTCCCGGTCTATCTCCTCGTTGGGCAGGCTGTTGTACACGCGGATAAGCACGTTGCCGCCGCCCCGGTTGATTATGTCTTCCGTTTTGAACCAGTGGAAGTGGTTGGGGCACTTTTGGCCTTCCTTAAGGTACAGCAGTTTTTCGGCGTAAGGCTTCGGATACTTGTCCGGCAGGGCGCGGCTGCCGTTGCGGACGGTTATCAGGGAAAAGCCCACCCGGTCAAACTCGCCCGTGCCGAAGTCGGTTATGTCCCAGCCCAGCATGCACTCGCGGATCTCGTCAAACTCGTGCCCCAGGTTCTGCCACTGTTCGGGGGTATAGCCGCAGAAGGGCGGCAGGAAGCAGCTGTATTTTCTGCACGCGGCTTCCATTTCCTTAAGCGCCCGGTTGATCTCGGAGCGTTTCATACTTAAGACTCCTTTCCTGTATCGCGCTTGTTATACCATGCCCGGCAGCTTTTTGCGGGGGAAGGCGCGCATGAACCTGTACACCGCCTCAAAGTCCATCATGCCGCCCACCGCGCTCACGCTCATCAGGCTGCAGCCCGCCGCGGCGGAGGCGAATTCGAGCATGTCCATATCGTCCATGCCCCGGTATATGCCCGTGAGCGCGCCCGCGCAGAAGGCGTCGCCCGCGCCCACGCTGCCCTTGATCATGTCTTCGGGTATGTCGAGGGAAGGGCACAGGGTGAAGCCGCTTTCGCGGCTCAAACACATGCCCGCTTCGGGGGCGTGCACGATAACCTTTTTCATCGCCCCGGCGTCAAGCGTGCGCTCCATCGCGCTTCTGACGGCTGCCGTGTCCAGCTCCCCGCTGGGTAGGCGGGGCTCGATCCCCCAAACCCGGCAGCATTCGAACTCGTTGGCGATAGAGTAGTCGCAGTACTTTAGCGCGGGCAGCACGGTGCGGGCGAACTTGCCGGAAGTGTCGGACACCAGGTCCACGCTGGTCAGTATGCCCCGCGCCTGCACGTCCTTAAGGAAGCGCGCCATGACGGTGCCGTATTCGGGGTCGGGAGCGTCGAAGCGGTCCAGCAAAAGTATGTAGCCTATGTGGAGGATGCGGCAACCGAGGCGGTCCAGCTCTATGTGACCTGGCCCGAACTCGGCGTTGGCGCCCCGGGCGTGGAAGAAGGTGCGCTCGCCCCCGGGCAGGCTCATAACGTCGCTGAAGCTGGTCAGCGCAGTGGGGGAGACGCGTATGCCGCTTATGTCCATGCCGCTTTTGGCGAGGCGGGAGAGTATGAACCTGCCGTACTCGTCGTCTCCCACGAGCCCCAGCCCGGCAACGGGCAGGTCCGGGTCCAGCGTCTTTAAGTCTATGCCCACGTTAGGCACCGCGCCGCCCACCGCCAGCGACACGCTTTTTATGTTCGCCAGCATGCCCACGCCGGGGTAGGCGTCTATGTTCTTGACCACGTCCGCGACTATGTTGCCGGCGACGCATATGCCCTTAAGCGATTTGGTTTCGGCAGAAGCTTCCATAATCATCATCTCCGTCCGTTATGCATTCCGATTATAGCAGATTCGGGCGGGTTTTTCCACCGGGAACATGACAAAATGCCCGTTTTGGACAAATAATCCCGGAAAACCGGGCGGGGCGGCGCGCGGGGGGCAAACAGGGGAGAGCGCGTGTTAAATCCGCATTGTTAAAATTCAAAATGCGCTTGCAATATTGACCCGGCTGTGTTATTATAACAAATGCGCATCCTTGCTCTGCAGGAAAAGGCAGGGCCGTATAGTCCAAAAGGAGGATATTTAATGAACAAGTACGAAGTCATGTACGTTCTGGACGCCGCTCTGGAAGACCAGGCGAGGCAGGACGTGATCAGCCGCTTCAGCTCCGTTGTCGAGAACAACGGCGGCAAGGTAGAGCGCGTGGACGAGTGGGGCAAGCGCCGCCTGGCGTACCCCATCAACTACAAGACCGAGGGCTACTATGTGCTCATGTACATGTCCGCCCCCAGCGAGCTGCCCCGTGAGCTTGAGAGAAACTTCAAGATCAGCGACGCGTGCATCCGCTATCTCGTGACCCGTCTGGAAAGCGAGATCCCCGCGAAGCGCGAGCCCCTGAAGCCATACGCGCCCAGGGAAGCCGCTCCCGCCGAGGAGACCGCTGAGGCTGCCGAGCCCGCCAAAGAGGCGCCCGCTCAGCCCGCCGAGGCCGCGGAAGCCGCTGAGGCTGCTGCCGAAACGGTCGTCGACGCTACCGAGGAATCCCAGACCGAGATCGAATAATCAGTACGCAGTTATCTGAAAGCAGGTAGTCTATGAATAAGGTTATACTCGTCGGAAACCTCACTAAAGATCCGGAACCCTATACCACCCAGGGCGGCGTCAACCGGTGCAATTTCACCGTCGCCGTACAGCGCAAGTTCGCGAACCAGCAGGGCGTGAGGGAAGCGGATTTCATCTCCTGTGTCGCGTGGAGAGCCCAGGCCGATTTCGTGACCCGGTATTTTACCAAGGGCAAGAAGATCGGCATCGTGGGTACCCTGCAGACCCGTTCCTATGATGCGCAGGACGGGACCAGGCGCTACGTGACAGAGGTCGTGGTTGACGAAGCGGAGTTTGTAACTCCCATGGGAGACGGGGAAAGGCGCGAAAACGCCGAAACAGCCCCCCGCGGCGAGACCGCCGCTCCCGCACCCGCTTACCATCCTTCCCAGATGGAGGAAGCGGACGACGACGAGCTGCCGTTTTAATAATACCGTGCGCGCATAGGCGCGTAACACAAAACCCCCGGGGTTTTGGGGCACATTTCCCGATATGATCGGGACGGGGCAGAAACGTCCCCGGCCGAGTGTCCGTTTTCACAAGTATTAGGAGGAAAATTATGTCTGAAGATAGAGCCGATCGTATGGCCCGCCGCCCTCGCGGCCACAAGCCCCGCAGGAAGGTCTGCACCTTCTGCGTTGACAAGATCCAGCACATCGATTACAAGGATATTCTCAGGCTCAAGAAGTTCACTTCCGAGCGCGGAAAGATCCTGCCCCGCCGCATGACGGGCGTGTGCGCCGAGCATCAGCGCCAGCTCTCCACCGCTATCAAGCGCGCTAGGGCCATCGCACTGCTGCCTTACAGCCAGGACTAAACGCTTATGGCGGGGGATAATTTCCCCCGCCGCGTTTTTTTATCCCCGGAAGTCGGGCGCGGGAGCCCGCGACAAGTCAAACTGGAGGAAAAGCCATGAAGCTTACAACTCAGGGACGTTACTTTAACCTGGACGGCGAGCCGTTTTTCTGGCTGGGCGACACTGCCTGGCTGCTGTTCAGCCGCTTAAGCCGCGAGGAGGCTTCGGTCTATCTTAAAAACCGCGCGGGGAAAGGCTTTAACGTGATACAGGCCACCTTGGTGCATCACGGCAGCTTTGCCACCCTGGACGGCAAACGCGCGCTCACGGACGACGACTTTGCCCGCCCCGCCCGGGAAGGCTTCTGGGAGCACGTGCTGGACATAGTGCGCGAGGCGGCGAACCTGGGCATGTTCATGGCGCTGCTGCCCTCCTGGGGCAGTTTCGCGAAGGACGGGAAGCTGAACGCGGACAACGCGCCCGGCTACGTGCGCTTCCTGGCTGACACCTTCGGCAGGGAAGACAACGTGATCTGGCTGCTGGGCGGCGACGTGAGGGGCGACGCGGCCAAAGACGTGTTCGAGCTGATGGGCCGCGAGTTCAAGCGCCTGTGCCCCGGGATGCTCGTGGGCTACCATCCCTTCGGCAGGTGCGATTCCTCCATGTGGTTCAAGGACAGCCCCTGGCTGGACTTCAACATGTTCCAGAGCGGCCACAGGGACTACACCCAGAAAAATCTGGGCGCGTGGGACGACAACGACGTGTTCTACGGCGAGGACAACTATAACTACGCCCTAAACGACCTTAAGACCTGCCCGGACATGCCCACACTGGACGGCGAGCCCGGGTATGAGCTGATACCCCACGGCCTGCACGACCCGAGCCGGCCCCGCTGGCTGGCGTACGACGTGAGACGCTACGCCTGGTGGAGCGTGCTCAGCGGCGCGGCGGGCCATACCTACGGGGACAACTCCATCATGCAGTTTTATAAGCCGCAGTTCAAAGGCTCCTACGGGCCGCTCAACACCTGGGACGAGGCGCTGCACGACCCCGGCAGCGGGCAGATGAGGCATCTGAAGGCGCTTATGCTTGAGTACGGCTTTACTGAAGGCAAAGAGGCGTCTGATTACATAGTCGGAAACGGCGAAAAGCATTTTTACAAGGCCGCGCTGCTCATGCCGAAGGGCTTTGTCGCCTATTCGCCGGAGGGGGAGGACATCAGCGTGAACACCGCCGCCCTGCCCTTTGAACGCCCGGTGTGCAGCCTGCTCGATCCCGTGAGCGGGGCGAAGAGCTGCGTGGGCAGGCTGGAAAAGACTGAAGACGCCCGCATCGTGTTCCCCGACCGCCGTGACGGCACGCAGGACTGGGGAGTTATCGTGGAGGAGATGTGAGCTGATAGCCTTTAGCTGTTAGCTTTTAGAAGAAGCGGCGCTTTGCGCCGCTTTTGTTGTTGCGTAATACGTACAGTCATGTGTCATTGCGAGCGAGCGGAGCGAGTGCGGCAACCCGCACCCCCGCGCCGCTTTTTCCTGTGTTGGCTCTCCACGCCTCTCCCTGCGTCATTGCGAGGCTTGCATCGCAAGCCGTGGCAATCCGTTTCCAGTGCCGCTTTTATTGTGCCGTGCGTATGCGGCTCTCTCCGCGTCATCGCGAGGAAAGCCCGCCGGGCTTGACGTGGCGATCCGTCCTTTTTATGATGGGTCACGGATTGCCGCGGCATTCCGCTGTCGCGGAAGCCTCGCAATGACGCACGAAAGATCAATGACTAACGACCACCGACCACCGACCAACGGCCACCGACCAACGACCAAAGACCAATGACCAAAGACCAATGACCGATGACCAGCGACCAACGACGCGGAGAAGCTGCTCTCTGACAGCTAAAAGCTCCTTCTTCCTGCGCCGCAGCGCATTCTGACAGCTAAAAGCTAATAGCTAATAGCTAACAGCCACCTCCGCCTCCGCGCGCGCGTTCTTGGTGGCTGTGTTCTTAATTATTTATTATTCTGTTATTTAGTTCTTGGTTATTTAGTTCTTTATATGCGGCCCCGTTATGGGACGTCCCGTTTGTGGATGTCCCGTTTGTGAACGTCCCGTTTTGGGACGTCCCGAAAGGGGGTCATCGGAAAGGCGGGGACAGATCCCCGGACATAAACAAACCGGAAGCCGCGGGGCTTCCGGTGTTTGCTTCTAATATGCGGATCAGACCATGAATCTGAGGGTGAACTGCTGCGCGGGCGCGGGGGACTGGGCGGTGAACAGCAGGCGGTACAGGCTGTCCCTTTCCCAGGAGTTCCTGAGCCTGGAGTCCGTAAGGGGCACTTCCTCGCAGGTCACCGTGAACACGGCGGGGTCGAACACGATCCTGAGCACCCCGTTTTTGCCCCTTAACTGCGCCTGGCCGGGCGCTATGCGGGGCTCGTAGGCGCACATCACGGGCAGGGTCACCGTTTCGCTCTCGCTGAGCTCCACGTCGTCGGAAAGCGTAATCTCTCCCGCTTCCCGGTCCAGCGTGACGCGGCGCAGGTATTTGACTATGGGCGCGAAGTCGCCGTACGCCTTGGAGATGTCGATGGAGAAACTGGCCCGCACCTCGTCGTCCGTGAACTGGGCGCCCTCCGCGCGACAGGACGCGCCGGGCAGCTGGTGGCGTTCCCCGATTATGGCGGTGTTGTGGTAGCGGCTCTGCATGGTCCAGATCTCATAGCGGTCGGCGGAGAAGGTCTCCCTGCGGTAGGTGCCCACGCCCGCGTCCACTATGAAGGGCTCGCCGTTTAAGTAGATTATGTAGTTGCCTATGTCGTTGTGGTTGTGGCTCTCGGCGTTGTTGCCGCCTTTGACGGCCACGAACAGCCCGCTGCCGTCGGTGCGCTGCCTGGCGACGGCCACCTGGGTGCCGGAAAAATAGTGGCTCAGGGGCTTTTCCTCGCCCCTGGAGGTGAGACCGGAGCGCATGAAGCTGACGCAGTCGATCAGCCGGCGGTACACGCTGTCGTAGCCCGCGCCGTAGGGCAGCGCGGCGTAGGAGCTGGCCAGCAGGTATTCGGCGTGGGCCTTGAGTTTGTCCAGGCCCAGCTTCTGGGCGGCGCGGCGCAGGAGCATGGCGTCGGGGCGCACGCGGCAGCCGCAGTCCGCGAAATTCACGTAATAGTCCCTGTCGATGTGGACGTGCATTATGTAGGACGCCATGTTGGCGATCAGGGGATTGCTCCACAGCGCGGCGCGGCCCTGGGTGGCGGTGTCCAGTATCTCAAGGAAATCCAGCACGGAGGCGCCCGCCTTGTCGAAGTAGCCGGGGCCCTCGTCGCAGCCACCGTCCAGGGAATAGGTGGTCAGGAACGCGTCCAGCCCCTTGGCGAAGAGCCTTACCAGCGCCTCGCGCCTTGCGGCGTCCTCCACCGTCAGCAGCGTCACCGCCAGCAGGTTGGAGTATATCCATGGGGTCCAGTTGTTGAGGGCGCGCCCTTCGTTGAAGCCCGTCCAGCCCATTTCCGGGTGGGCGACGTACACGTCCAGTATGCGCCCGGCGATCTCGTCTTCCAGGCGGGACACGATCTCCGCCTTCAGGCGGCTGCCCAGCAGGTAGTTCACCCAGCTAAGCATGCTGGCGGTCTCCGCCGCGAACAGGTCTATGTGGGTCCTGGCCAGGCGCGGCTCTGCCAGGGGCTTCACCTTGCCGTCTCCCATCGAGTTCTGGGACAGGTGCGCGGGCACCACCCAGGTGGTCTCCTCGCATATCGCCCAGATCAGGTCTTCGATGTCGGGGACGAAGCGGCCCCTGTTTTCGAGACACTCGCATACGGCCAGGGAGAACAGGGTCTTGCGCCGGTCGAAATACGCTTTTTCGAATATCTGGCGGTCGCCGCTTTTCCAGAACTCCGCGTACATGCGCGCGGTGAGCGGGGCGACGGGCCTGCCTTCCAGCGTCATGGCCTGGCCGGCGTAGTAAGCTTTCACTTCCGGATCCAGGTTGTCCCACACGGCCCTTTCGTCTATGCGGGGCAGGGGATGGTAGGCTTCCTTTGACAGCAGGCAGCCATTGTCCAGCGCCAGGTCGATTTCCTCAAGCAGCATACTACACACCCTTCCTGTAAAGCAGATCGAAGTCCCGGGGCAGGTCAAACGGCACCCAGAACGCGCCGTAGCTCTGGCTGCAGCCCACCAGCACGCCGCTGTCATTGAGCTCGGAATACTCTATGAGGCTCTGGGGCAGCACCTCGCGCACGTGGGATGAGACACGGCTGTCAGCGCTCTCGCTGTGACAGTCCAGCGCCAGAAGCTGCCTTTCGCCTTCCCTTTCGCGGCAGGCTACCAGCGCAACTATGTGGCCCACGCGCAGGTTGCACAGCGCCGCGCCGCCGCCCAGGATGCAGTCCCACAGCTTTTCGTGGTCGTTCTGGTGGCCGTCCAGGCGGTACTCGAAACCGTATTTGTCATTCAGTCCCTGCTCCTGCATGGCCTTTAGCAGGGCGGGGCGGTCGGTGCCGTCCTCGACACGGGCGCCGTTTGCGACCGCGAAGTCGGCGAGCGCCTCGGGGCGGACCCTTTCGCCGCTGAAGAATTCGATTATCTCGCAGGTCGAAAAGATGCCGCAGCCGCTGGACTTTAAGTTGCCGTCGCTTTCGGCAACGGGGGAGGGATAGGGGTGCTCCGTCCACAGCAGGGAGCGCTGGTTGTACAGCTTGAGCTCACGCCCGCTGAAGGGGATCAGCACGCTTCTGCTGGTCGCGTCCGCCCGCAGCTCCGCCACCATGTCCAGCCGCTTCTGGTGGCGTCCGCCGTCGAAGGGAGTGGACAGGAAGGTGTCGATCAGCAGCCGGGCGAGCCCGATGCCCACCACGTCCGCGCCGATGGAGATCACGTTGGCGTTGTTGTGGCGCCGGGTCATGCGGGCGGTGTACACGTCGGAGCAGTTCACCGCGCGTATGCCGTCTATCTGGTTCGCCGCCAGGGAAATGCCGAAACCCGTGCCGCACACCAGTATCGCCCTCTCGGCTTCGCCCGAAGTCACCGCGACGCAGGCTTTCTCGGCATAGACGGGGTAGTCCACGCTGTTTTCCGTGTAGGTGCCCACGTCGAACAGCTCGTGACCCTGCTGCGCCAGGTATTCCATAAGCTGTCTTTTGAGCTCGAGCCCCCTGTGGTCGGAAGCCAATACCAGCTTCATATGCCTGACCTCCCATTGTTTCTTATGCATATTATATGCGCGCGGGGCGCGCTTTTCAAGTGCTGGCTGGTAAAACTCTGAAATTGCAGGAAAAATTGCAAAAATAAGATTTAACGCAAGGTCTTTGCCGAGCGCAAAATCCCGTGCGAGCGGCCGGAAAACAGTTAAATTTAGGTTATTTGCCGCGATATCGGGGAAATCCGGGTTGACACGCTTGACAGAGCTTGATATAATAAAAAAATGCGCTAAAGTGGAGGTGAATCCGCAAACGCGGAGCCAAATCAAAAATGAATTTACGAAATTTTCGAAAAATTCATTTTTCCGGCGCAATCTTAACCCAAATATTACCTTCTCCAATCCAGACAAGCAAATATGCCGTAAGGAGTGATTTTAGCATGGTGCATCCCGTCAAACAGGGCAAGCGCACAAGGATGAGCTTCGCGAGAGTCGAGGAAGCCCTGGCTGTACCGGACCTGATCGAGGTACAGAAAAACTCATACCGCCACTTTCTTGAGGTTGGTCTCAAGGAAGCGCTGGACGACGTATCGCCCATAACGGACTATTCCGAGACCATCAAGCTGGAGTTCGTGGACTACACGCTGGACAAGGAGCCCAAGAACAGCGTGGAGAAGTGCAAGGAAAGAGACTGCACTTACGCCACCAAGCTGAACGTCCGGGTACGCCTGACGGTCAAGGAGACAGGCGAGATCAAGGAAAGCGACGTGTACATGGGGGACTTCCCCGTGATGACGGATTACGGCACCTTCATCATAAACGGCGCCGAGCGCGTCATAGTCAGCCAGCTCGTGCGTTCCCCCGGCGTGTACTTCTCCAGCGAGCGCGACAAGAGCGGCCAGTTCCTGTTCTCCAGCCAGATCATTCCCAACCGCGGCGCCTGGATCGAGTACGATACCGATTCCAACAACGTGGTGTACGCCCGTGTGGACAGGGCCAGGAAGCTGCCCGCCACCGCCCTGTTAAGGGTAATGGGCGTTGAGAGCGACGCCGAGATCCGCGAGCTGCTGGGCAGCGACGAGCGCGTGGACGCCACCCTGACCAAGGACGTGGGCGAAGACGCGGGCGACTCCTTCAAGTCCCGCCGCGACCAGGCGCTCATCGAGATCTACACCAAGATGCGCCCCGGCGAGCCGCCCTCCGTGGAGAGCGCCACCACCCTTATCAACAACACTTTCTTCGACCCCAAGAGGTACGACCTCGCTCATGTGGGCCGCTATAAGTTCAACAAAAAGCTGGCCATCGCCCGCCGCATCGCCGGCCGCGAAGCCGCCGAGGATATCGTGCATCCCTACACCGGCGAAGTGTTCGTCAGGGAAGGCGAGCTCATCCCCTACGACGTAGCCAAGCGTATCCAGAACGCGGGCATCAACTCCGTAAAGGTGCTGTCCGACGGCCACGTGTTCAAGGTAGTGGGCAACAACTTCGCCTACCTGGACAGCTTCCTCAAGGACTACGACGCCGACCTGTTCGAGCAGTGGAACGAAAACGAGTATTCTCCCAGGGAGCGCGTCGACCTGGGCGTGCTGATCCCCCTGCTGGAGAAGGTTAAGGCCGAAGGCCTCGACCTTAACGAGGAGCTCAAGGCCGCAAAGGACGAACTCGTGCCCCGCCACATCGTCAGGAGCGACATCATCTCCTCCGTGAGCTACCAGTTCGGTCTGTTCTACGGCATCGGCGAAGTGGACGACATCGACCATCTGGGCAACCGCCGCCTGCGCAGCGTGGGCGAGCTGCTCCAGAACCAGATCCGCGTGGGCCTCGCCCGCCTGGAGAGGGTCATCCGCGAGCGCATGAGCATCCAGGACCTGGCCAGCGCCAGACCCCAGGACCTCATCAACATCCGCCCCGTGACCGCGGTCATCAAGGAGTTCTTCGGATCCAGCCAGCTGTCCCAGTTCATGGACCAGCCCAACCCCCTGGCGGAGCTTACCCACAAGCGCAGGCTTTCCGCTCTGGGCCCGGGCGGCCTGAACCGCGACCGCGCCTCCTTCGCGGTCCGCGACGTGCACTACTCCCACTACGGCCGCATCTGCCCCATAGAGACGCCTGAAGGCCCCAACATCGGTCTGATCGGCTCCCTGGCCACCTACGCCCGCATCAACGAGTACGGCTTCATCGAAGCCCCCTACCGCAGGGTAGACAAGGAAAAGGGCGTCGTCACCGACGAGATCATCTACATGACCGCCGACGAAGAGGACAGGTACGTGATCGCCCAGGCCAACGAGCCCCTGGACGAGGAAGGCCATTTCAAGAACAAGCGCGTCATCGTGCGCAGCAAGGAAGAGATAATCGAAGTCGAGAACAACCGTGTAGACTACATCGACGTGTCTCCCCGCCAGCTCATCTCCATCGCCACCGGCATGATCCCGTTCCTTGAGAACGACGACGCCAACCGCGCGCTGATGGGCTCCAACATGCAGCGCCAGGGCGTGCCGCTGCTCAAGCCCGAAGCTCCCTACGTGGGCACCGGCATCGAGTACAAGGCCGCCTGCGACTCCGGCGTGGTGCTTCTGAGCAAGCACGACGGCGTGGTGTCCCGGGTCTCCGCGGACGAAGTGCGCATAAAGGACAACGAGGGTCAGGAGTTCACTTACCGCTTGAGCAAGTTCGCCCGCTCCAACCAGGGCACCTGCATCAACATGCATCCCGTGGT